>NZ_JBFTPF010000053.1:0-40500 GCF_056398345.1 Paenibacillus sp. 01T442 | reverse complement strand
GTCAATATGTGAGTGATAATTGGTATAGCGAATTTATTGAGGAACTGAGTGAGCGGAGCAAAGATTTTCGTGCATTTTGGAACGAGAGTGATGTCAGTTCTGCACCTGAAGTATTCATTGAATTTCGACATGCCAAGGTGGGGAAAATGTTGTTCGATCTAACGACCTTGCAGGTGCAAGGGAGAACGGATCTGAGATGCAGTGTATATACACCATCCATCGGATCTGATACCGATACGAAGATCAGACTGTTGATGAGTAAATTAGGCGAATAGGAAGCATTCGACATAACGATGCCCTTTCATAGAATATGTACATACAAGTTGAACGGATGGTATAATACGTTCACAATCAAAGCCCTGAGGTGAAGCATGAAGGAAAAGCAATTACCGAAATATCAACAATTAAAACAGGAAATTTTGACCTGGTTACATACAGGAAGGCTTAAACCGAATGATCAAATGCCATCCGAAAATGAAATTGCAGAACAGTTCCTGATGAGTCGTCAGACCGTAAGGCAGACGTTTGGTGAATTGGAGAAAGAAGGCTGGTTGTATCGGATGCAAGGCAAAGGTACTTTCGTCTCTACGCCACAAACGCAAAAATCACGCGATGTACAAACGATAGGCATCCTTACGACCTATATATCTGACTATATTTTTCCGCATATTGTTAGAGGAGCAGAGGCTACATTACGGGCGAGAGGCTATAGACTGCTGCTTTCGTCCACGGATAACGACAAAGCAAAAGAACGGGAAAGCTTGGATATGATGATGAGTCAGCCTCTAAGTGGCCTTATTATTGAGCCGACGAAGAGTGCGGAAGGCAACCCGAATCTTAGCTATTATTTGTCATTGGACTACCAGCATATTCCTTATCTCATGATAAACGAGCGATACCCTGAAATGAATTGTCCTTCTTTGATCGTGGATGATGAAGATGGTGGATTTAAGGCGGCAGAGCATTTGATTCAGCTGGGGCATCGACGGTTGGCGGGCTTTTTCAAAACAGATGATGGACAAGGTGTGAATCGGTTAAAAGGCTTTATTCGCGCGCATCATCATTATCAGGTTCCTCTGCTTCCGGAATTCGTTATTCATTATACGACGGAAGAAAAGCGGACAAAACCATACAGAATCGCGCTCGATATGCTAGAACACGGTGCAGTTGAGGAACGGCCAACAGCTTTTGTATGCTACAATGACGAACTCGCGATTCATCTTCTTGAAGCTGTACGTACAATTGGTATGCAGGTGCCACAAGACATCTCTTTAATTGGTTTCGATGACTCAACTCTTGCAACGGCAACCGAGGTGAAATTGACGTCACTTTCTCATCCCAAAACAGAACTCGGCAGCGACGCGGCGGGCATTTTAATTGATATGATTGAGAATAAGCGAGTAATCGGCAGCGAAACAGGGAAAGTGTACAAGCCAGAACTGGTTATTCGAGAGTCAACAATTCGCATTCCGTAATTTTCAAAATTGGGGTAGCCAACTTGTACGTACAAGTGTTATACTGAGAGCAAGAAACAGGTATAAATTTGAAGGAGGCTCCCCATGTCGAAGAAATATGCGATTGGTGTTGACTATGGCACGGAATCAGGACGTGCGGTTCTGGTTGATTTGAGTGATGGCACAGAGGTGGCAGATCACGTAACGCCATATCCACACAATGTTATTGATGAGAAACTGCCGGTATCCGGTGTGAAGTTAGAATACGATTGGGCTTTACAACATCCTCAAGATTATATCGATGTACTCACACAATCTGTTCCAGCAGTTGTACGTGCATCTGGCGTAGATCCAGCAGATATTATCGGCTTGGGTATTGATTTCACAGCGTGTACGATGCTCCCGATTAATAAAGAAGGTCAACCACTGTGCTTCGAACCAGCACTTGCAGCGAATCCACATAGCTGGGTGAAACTGTGGAAGCATCATGCCGCACAAGATGAAGCTACTCTCATTAATGAAATTGCAGCGAGCAGAGGAGAAGCTTTCTTACCTCGTTATGGCGGTAAAATTTCTTCGGAGTGGATGATTGCGAAAGTTTGGCAGATTTTGAATGAAGCGCCTGAGATTTATGAGCAAGCCGATCGTTTCTTAGAAGCGACGGACTGGGTTGTGTCTCAAATGACAGGTCAATCCGAGATCGTGCGCAATAGCTGTACTGCGGGCTACAAATCCATTTGGCACAAGCAAGATGGGTATCCAAGCCAAGATTTCTTTCAAGCGTTGGATCCTAGACTTGTAAATATCACAGAAACGAAGCTTCGCGGAGATGTTGTTGCCCTAGGCACAAAAGCTGGAGAACTGACAGCTGCTATGGCTGAGCGTATGGGACTCGTTGCCGGAACTGCGATCGCGGTTGGTAACGTTGATGCGCATGCGGCTGTTCCAGGCGTTGGCGTAGTTGCACCAGGTAAGCTAGTCATGGCAATGGGTACTTCCATTTGTCATATGCTGCTTGGCACAGAAGAGAAAGAAGTAGAAGGCATGTGCGGCGTTGTTGAAGACGGCATCATTCCTGGCTACTTAGGCTATGAAGCAGGGCAATCGGCGGTTGGTGATATTTTCGCATGGTATGTGGAACAAGGTGTTCCTGCTTATGTGGAAAAAGCGGCTGCTGAGGAAGGCATCAACGTGCATGAATGGTTGGAGCGCCGTGCATCCGCTTACAAACCAGGTGAAACGGGCTTGCTCGCTTTGGATTGGTGGAACGGCAACCGCTCAGTGCTTGTAGATACAGAGTTAAATGGACTTATCCTAGGCTATTCCTTGCTTACGAAACCAGAAGAAATTTATCGTACATTGCTGGAAGCAACGGCTTTCGGCACACGTAAAATTGTTGATGCTTTCCATAGCAACGGGGTTAAGGTTGAAGAATTGTACGCTTGTGGCGGTCTGCCGCAGAAGAATCATCTGTTGATGCAAATTTATGCGGATGTAACGAACCGTGAAATTAAAATTGCTGATTCGAAACAGACACCAGCGCTTGGTGCTGCGATGTTCGGAGCTGTTGCTGCAGGTGCGGACAAAGGCGGCTATGACAGCATTGTTGATGCCGCGAAGCAAATGGCACGTGTTCGTAAAGAAACGTTCAAGCCGATTGCGGAGAACGTAGCCGTTTACGAGAAACTGTACCAAGAATACAGCAAGCTGCATGACTATTTTGGTCGGGGTGACAATGATGTTATGAAACGACTTCGCTCGATTCGCGAGGAAGCTCGCCATTAATGATTAGTTAATCACTGAACGTAATTTTCAATTCAATATCCCATATCCTAGGAGGCATTAAGCCATGAACCCTTTTTCAGAAAAAGTATTTTGGTTTGTTACTGGTAGTCAGCATTTGTACGGACCTGAAACACTCCTTCAAGTAGATGAGCACTCCAAACAAATCACAGCAGGTATCGATCGTTCCGAAGCCATTCCAAGCAAGCTCGTATTCAAACCTGTTCTAACTACACCAGATGCGATTCGTAGACTTTGTCTGGATGCGAATGCAGATGATTCTTGCGCGGGAATTATTACTTGGATGCATACATTCTCTCCGGCTAAAATGTGGATCGCGGGTCTTTCGGAGTACCGGAAGCCGTTGCTTCACTTGCACACACAATTCAATCGCGATATCCCTTGGGATACGATTGATATGGATTTCATGAACTTGAACCAAGCTGCCCACGGTGACCGTGAATATGGCTTCATCGGTGCACGTATGGGAATTGCTCGTAAAGTCGTTGTCGGTTACTGGGAAGATCCAGCTGTTCTGGAGCGAATTGGTGGTTGGATGCGCACGGCGATGGGATTCATTGAAGGTCGCAATTTAAAAGTTGCCCGTTTTGGTGATAATATGCGCCATGTTGCTGTAACGGAAGGCGATAAAGTCGAAGCACAAATTAAATTTGGTTGGTCCATCAATGGGTTCGGCGTAGGTGATCTTGTACAGCGTGTCGGGGATATTTCTGAGGTTGAAGTTGATCTGCTCATGGATCAGTACAACGAAGTGTATGATATTACACCAGAAGGCCGTACTGCGGGTCCGATTCGAGATGCGATTCGCGAGCAAGCTCGCATCGAGCTTGGGATGAAAGCATTCCTCCAAGAGGGCGGTTTCGGCGCATTTACGACCACATTTGAGGATTTGCATGGCCTTAAGCAATTGCCTGGACTTGCGGTTCAACGTTTGATGGAGCAAGGATACGGATTCGGTGGCGAAGGCGATTGGAAAACATCCGCATTGCTGCGCGTGATGAAAATCATGGCGAACAACAAAGGAACTTCCTTCATGGAGGACTACACGTATCATATGGAATCAGGCAATGAGCTCGTACTTGGCTCGCATATGCTTGAAATTTGTCCAACGATCTCGGCAACTCGCCCCAAAATCGAAGTTCACCCGCTTGGTATCGGCGGCAAAGCGGATCCGGCTCGTCTTGTTTTCGACGGAGCTTCCGGCCCAGCGCTGAATGCTTCACTTATCGATATGGGCAATCGCTTCCGTTTGCTAATTAACGAAGTTGATGCCGTGCAACCGGTTAAAGCGATGCCGAAATTGCCTGTGGCGCGCGTTCTTTGGAAACCGCAGCCGTCCTTGCGTGATTCAGCAGAAGCTTGGATTCTTGCAGGTGGCGCACATCACACCGTGTTCTCTTACAATGTGAGTACAGAACAACTTGTGGATTGGGCTGAGCTAGCAGGGATCGAAGTCGTCATTATCAATAAAAATACGTCAACCTTACAGTTCCGCAATGAGCTTCGTTGGAATGAAGCGGTGTGGAAACGCTAAGTCATCCCTATATGTTAAGGACCTGAGGCCATTGCCTCAGGTTTTTCTTCACACTTCAAGGAAAGTCACATTTGTCGATATAAAAGCAATTTACGTCCATTGACTTTTTTCGCATACATGGGCTAAAGTGAAAGCATTGTGTCTGTCCAAATATTGGACAAGGATAAGTAGTTATTTAGGAGGAGAATGAAGAGATGTCTACCAAAGCATATGAAGGAACGTACAACGGTGAACAAGCGATTTGGCTGCAAGCTGGGCGTTATGAAGCGGTAGTTTTGCCAGATGTTGGTGCAAATCTGATTGCTTTCCGTGATATAGAGAAGGAATATCGTTTCTTGCGCGAACCTGCGCTGGAAGAGATGGAAGCGTTTAAAGAGCGTCCAATCGTTCATGGAATTCCTGTGTTATTCCCGCCGAACCGTTATGAGGATGGCAAATTCCCGTGGAAAGGGAACGTATTCCAATTCCCAGTCAATGAACCTAAGACAGGTAATCATCTACACGGTTTTGTGCACAATATTCCATGGGCCGTTGAGAATTTCAGCAGTGATGGCAATGAAAGTCGCGTCGCATTAGCTTTGCGAGTGCGCGAAGGGCATTCCGTTCATGAATTCTTACCTTTTGACTTTACGATCCGCTTGATTTATACCTTGAACGAGCAAGGTTTGCACCAACAGATTTCCGTTCATAATGAAGGCAATGAAGCGATGCCGTGCTTACTAGCGTTCCATACAACGATTAACGCGCCATTTGCTGTGAACAGCCAGCCTTCGGATTATACGTTCCAAATGACAATCGGCGAGCGTTGGGCGTTGAACGAGCGTATGCTGCCAACGGGTGAGTATCAAGCGCTCTCCGCGGATGAAGAGAAGATGAAAGTTGGCGGTCTATCGCCATTTTTCGAGGGTATGGATAATCATTACACGAGTGTTCCGCAAAATAGCCGCAACTTCATGGCATTGACAGATGCACGTGAAGGCATCAAACTGGTTTATGATGTAGGGACTTCCTATAAGCAATGGATGATCTGGAACAATGGCAAAACAGAAGGCTTCTTCTGCCCTGAGCCGCAAATGAATTTGGTTAATGCACCGAATGTGGATCTGCCTGCCGATCAAATCGGACTTGTTTCCTTAGAACCAGGTGAAGTTTGGGAAGAAACTGCACGATTATATACGATTAAAATCACGAAATAATTGCTACATGATTAGCAATAGGAAGCACCCCCTTTGATGCATGGAGAGAATCCGATGGGATGATCGACTTGCGAGGAGGGGGTATTTTTGAGCCAAGGAGGGGTAAGGATGGGGAAGTGGGATCACTTAGATCGCGATCAGATGATCGCCAAAGTTGAGGCATTGTTGTCTGAGAATGAGAGATTAAAGGCGGAAATCGCGCGTCTGCGCGGTATTAAGCCTCCTGCGTCGGGTTCCATGGAGAGCATGTCAACGAAGCTGAAGGAAGCTTTGAGGGAGTAATTGAAGCAATTGGATCCGAAGGAATGTGTCAGTTCGACAAAGCGAAATGGATTCGATATAATGATAACTGGCAAAAGGAGGGAACAATATGAGTGAAACGAACGTAAATGAGACTTTACCACCAAAAACGTGTTCCATCGATCGACTAGTTACGAAAGAAGCAGAAGTAAGTAAAGTGCTTGCTGGCCAAAAAACGGCTTGTCGTCGCAATGGACGTTATGCGGATATTGGTGAAACCATGGATCTGCAAGGCACATCCTTTACAGTCACCAACGTGTATCAGCAATCTTTGGGTGAACTAACACCTGAACATGCGAAACAAGAAGGTCACGAAACCGTTGATGAGTATCGCGACAGTATTCTTGCTATGCATCCAGGTATGCCTTGGCTGCCTCAGATGAAAGTTTGGGTACACGAATTTACAAAAGCCGAATAAGACAAAGAACCGTGTGGATCCTTGGATTCACACGGTTTATTCACATTACAGTTAGGATGATCAACTTGTCTTGGTATATTATCATGCTCTATATTCATATTTTCAGCGTTGTGTTAAGCATCGGCCCTTATTTCGTCTTGTTTCCTTTATTAGCACTTATTCGTAGAGCACCATTCGAGCAACTGCCTGATTACTTAGAACCGTTTCGGATTACCGTTCGATTGACGAAGCATGCAGGACATGTGTTGGTCGCGACGGGTATTCTACTGACGTGGATTACGGCCTGGAGTTGGAAAACCTCCTGGATTGTCGCGACGGTCCTGATTATGGTCGCTTCGCTATACTTCATTGCACGTGCATTCTCACCACTGTTGCGCCAGCTCAAAGCTCCGCATGAAGATCGTAATTTCCTCGTAAACAAGCTGCGTAAAGCTTTGATCTTGTATGTGATCATTACGCTTGCGATGATGTGGTTCATGGTGTCCAAGCCGACAATCTGGTAAAGAGTAAAGAACCATCAGAGCAACCTTCGAATTAGAGTTTCTAGTTTATTTAAAGCTTTCTAGCCAACATCACGACAAAATTATAAGACTTGTAAACGCAGTCCACATCTGAAAATCCGGAGTCGCGTAGCCAGCCAAGCTGCGTATCAAGTGGAGCCATTCTGTCCAGCTTCGTACGCTCATAGGCGGCTTGCAGCGCTTCTGGAGATAGATCCGTAGCTTCAATCTTGGCGACCCAATCCGATCGGTACAAGCCATCAAGGAAGGGAGTTTTTCCTAAAACTTGATCAGCATTCACGAAAACCCCGCCTGGCTTTAATAAATGAAAAATATTTGCATACAGAGCTTGCTTAGCCTCATCCTCCAAATGATGAATGGAGAGGGAGGAGATTACAGCATCAAAAGGCTCTGCATCCTCATAAGTCGAATAATCCCCGACAAGGTAAGTTACTTCGGAAGCTACAGTATCTGCAAATCTTTCTTTGGCTATATCCAGCATCCCCGTCGACAGATCAATCAAGGTTAAACGCGCCTCTGGGTACGAACGCAGCATATAGGAGGAGAAAAGTCCTGTCCCAGCGCCTAAATCAAGAATACGTGGTGCTTTCTGGTCGAATTGGACCAAAGAAGCGGCCGTATTGTAAAAATCATCGAAGCAAGGAATCAACTTTCTGCGTTGGCTGTCATACTTTTGGGCAATTTCATCGAATTTCGTTAAAATGTGATGGTTCGCGTTGTCGTTCATGTGTTTTCAGCTCCATTTCCAAACCTTGGCTTATTAGTACTATACCCTTAGTGTAAAGGGCGAATGGGAAAAAATCCAAGATGTAAAAGCACTGGAGTTATAGGTGAAAACTATTAACGATTGGATCGTTATTATTTCATTGGGTTGGTTTAAGCTCTTATCCGTCTTAACAGTACGTTTATGACTTCTGAGAATACCAGTCCAATGGCGATTGCCCCAGAGAGCAAAAAAGCTTTCGCAGCGAGCTGAACAGCGACATCGTAATGATTTTGAACGACATTGCGCATGGCGTCATATGCTAGTCCACCTGGGACTAGAGGGATAATACCAGAGACACTGAATACGATGACGGGTGTTTTATATATTTTCGCGAAAAATTGAGAAATGATCGTGACCACAAAGGATGCAATGAGCGTGGCAAGGATGGGATCCAGATACGTTTTTTGAAAAGAGAAATAAAGCATCCAGCCAATCATCCCAACAAACCCGCATTGTACAAGCGTTCTACGAGGTACATTGAAAATGATGCCGAAAGCGGACGTTGAAATGAAACTAGTTACGAGCTGTTCCAACATGTCCATACTAGAACCCCTTCCCTGGATAAAATGTCAATACAAAAGCTATTCCTGCGCCGATCGCGAATGCGGTTAAGAATGCTTCCGCACCTTTGGACACGCCCGATACGAAATGACCTGCCATTAAATCGCGCACGGCATTCGTGATGAGCAGTCCAGGCACGAGCGGCATGACGGAGCCAATGATAATCTTATCTAGATTATGACCTAACCCTGTTTTGACCGTTAAATAGGCAATAAGTCCAATGATTAATGATGCGAGAAATTCAGCGAAAAATTTGATCGGAACTAAACGATGGAAGAAAGTCAGCGATATGGTACCAGCACCACCAGCAAGGAAGGCCGGGAAGAAATCGGACCACGTCCCTTGAAACATGATGAGAAAACAACCGCTCGCAATCGCAGCTGCTAAAGCTTGTAACCACGCGGGATATCTACGTGTATCGGCACTTAGAGCCTCAAGCTCCTGGTAGGCGGCTGTCGGTGATAGCTCACCTTGACTGATTTTGCGAGAAATGGCATTCACGACCGTTACTTTCCGTAAATCCGTTGATCGCGAAGAAATGCGAATGAGTCGGGTTGTCTGCTCAGGCCCATCAATCGAGAAAATGATGCCCGTAGGCGTAACAAAGCTATGTGAATTTGGAATACCAAAAGCCTCAGCCACACGAGTCATCGTATCTTCAACCCGATAGGTTTCACCGCCGTTTTCCAGCATGATTTTACCCGCGAGTAAACACACTTGTGCGATTTCATAATTCGTCGCTGCTGGCTGCTGCTCCATGTGATCCGTATCCTTTCTGTTTTGGAATAATTGACCTAAGTATAAATCAAATTGATTGCGATTGAAAATGAGAGAAGGTAATGTAGACAGATAAGGACAAGGGACTTGGAGGAGTAGTCATGAGCTTGGAAATCAAATTGGAAGCAAGATCAGTCTATGCTTTGCGTAGTGAATCGGATGAGTAGAAACTATTTTTTAACCGATCTGGATGGAACCTTGTTGAGCTCCAATGCGAAGCCATCGGACTTTACGATACGAGTAATAACGCAAGCGCTTGAGCAGGGGGCGGTCATTAGTTATGCTACTGCACGAAGTTATCAAAGTTCGCAGGCAGTCGTGTCGGGAATTCCGTGGCGGTATCCACTAGTTTTATATAATGGGGCTATGTTGTTTGATCCGTTGGAGAAGCGGGTGCTCGGCGGGCGTTGGCTGGATTGTGAGCGGAGTAATGCAATTATTCAAATGGGTAAAAGTTTTGGAATCACACCGCTGCTGTTTGCACTCGATGAGCAGGATAACGAGCGGGTACATCATGAGAAATTGGAACGCACGGGGGATCTTCAATTCGTAGCCAGTCGGCCGAATGATCCGAGATTTCGAGAGGTGGATGAGCTCCACAGTACGCAAACATTGCGAACGCTAATTCTGACATATATCGGACTGTTGGAGGAGCTTCTTCCTTTGAAAACTGCGGTTCAGGAAATGTTGGGTTCTGAGGTTCATATTCATTTGATGAAGGATAATTATATTGCTGGGCATTATTTCCTTGAATTCAGTCATCCCGAAGCAAATAAGCAGATGGGTCTGCGATTATGGGCTGAGCTCGTTGGATGCACGTCCGAGGATGTGACGGTATTCGGTGATAATTTGAACGATACGGGCATGTTTCTTGAGGCAGGCCGTAAAGTTGCGGTGGCGAATGCGCATCCAGAGATTTTGCTACTGGCTAATGAGATCGTCGTGAGTAATGATGAGGATGGCGTAGCTGTCTATATCGCTGCCTGTATCGATGGAACGCATGTGAATGAGGTAGGGTAAGTTGTGGGAAGGTGAGTAGAATGAGTGATTTGGGAGGGGATTATTCTATGGCGCGATACGTCGCTATGCTGCGTGGAATCAATGTGAGTGGTCAGAAAATTATTAAAATGGACAGGCTTAGGCAACTCTTCGAATCTATGGCATTCACGAATGTGAGTACCTATATTCAGAGTGGGAATGTGATTTTTGATGCTGAAGAAGTAGATGCTGCGACCCTTCGAGATCGGATCGTACATGAGTTGAAGGAACAGCTGACGTTTGATATACCGGTCATTATTCGCACCCCTGCGGAGCTGCAAGAGGTGGTGCAAGACACACCATACCCAAGTGTGAATGTGGATGCGAATGAACAAAGATACGTTACCTTCTTGTCGCAAGCTCCGACGGATGCGGGGCTTGCTAAGCTAGATGCTGCGCAGAGTGAAGTGGACGAGTACTGCGTCAAGGGATTGACCGTGTATCTGCTTATTCGCAAAAACTATGGCGACTCCAAATTCAGCAACAACTTCATAGAGAAGAAGCTAGGGGTGTCTGCGACCACCCGGAATTGGGAAACGGTGAATAAGTTGATTCAATTGGCGGGGGAAGAGGGGAAGTAGGCTACTCTTTAAAGGCCGCGCTGCGCACGCGTAAGTCGAAAAAATCGACTTAGAGAGCTCCAAAGGCTGCGCTGCGCGCGTGTAAGTCGAAAAAATCGACTTAGAGAGCTCCGAAGGGCGCGCTGCGCGCGTGTAAGTCGAAAAAATCGACTTGCAGAGCTCCAAAGGGCGCGCTGCGCGCACGTAAGTCGAAAAAATCGACTTGCAGAGCTCTGAAGGGCGCGCTGCGCGCGCGTAAGTCGAAAAAATCGACTTAGAGAGCACCGAATGCCGCGCCGCGCACGCGTAAGTCGAAAGAATCGACTTAGAGAGCTCCGAAGGGCGTGCTGCGCACGCGTAAGTCGAAAAAATCGACTTGCAGAGCTCCGAAGGGCGCGCTGCGCACGCGTAAGTCGAAAAAATCGACTTAGAGAGCTCCAAAGAACGCGCTGCGCACGCGTAAGTCGAAAAAATCGACTTACAGAGCTCCAAAGGCTGCGCCGCACATGTCCGTCTACTCCCCCAGGCACCCATTAATCCGAAATCGCCGAATTAATCTCAATGTTCGCGTCATTAAATCGTATTTAGTCCGAAATTGCCAAACTAAATCGCTCCAAACAACCCTCACGCGTGGAAAATGGCCAAATAGTTCGGCGGAATCGGACTAATGGTCATTTTTTACTAGTAATCTTCGTTTTAGTTCGGAGATATCGGACTAACGCAGCTCCCAGTACATCGCTAACGTTATCAACAGTGATAAAGTGTTGATAAATCGCTAATGTACTTGGGATTTTTTGCATATTCGCAGCGTCGATGGGGGAGCCTTAGGAGATCAATCAGTGAACATTCATGTTCATATAGAGGTAGGCGACCTAAGATGAACCTTTGGAAGAACAAGAAAGCCCGCGCAGCGTTGCTGCTCGCGGGCGTCCTCCTGGCGTGCTTCGCCACGCCAGCGAAGGCCAAGCACGGGGTCGCTATCCCCGTGCTGAACTACCACAGCATCGGGGTGGACCCGGGGAACACGTACGTGCTCCACCCCGATACGTTCGCGCGCCAAATGGACTATTTGGCCGCGCATCACTACACCCCGATGACGCTGGCCGAATTCACCAGCGTCATCATAAACAAAAGGCCGTCACCGGCTCACCCCGTGCTGCTCACGTTCGATGACGGCTATGCCAATAACGCGGAGGTGGCGTTGCCTATCCTCCAGCAACACGGCTTTCCGGCGACGCTATACTTGTCGACGGGCCTTGTCAATACGCCAGGTTACCTTACCTGGCCACAGATCAAACAGCTGAGCGCAGCAGGTTGGGATATTGCGTCACACACCGTGACGCACCCGCATCTGCCCAAGCTTAGCAAAAAAGCGCAGCGCGAAGAGATACTAGCTGCGCGCGCCAAGATCGAGCAAGAGCTGGGGAAACCAGCGAATACGTTCGCTTATCCGTACGGCGAGTACAACCGCAAAACGCTCAGAATTTTAAAGAAAGCCCATTTTAGCTATGCTTTCACCACGCAGCCAGGCTGGGCTTCGTCCGACCAACCCCCGCTGGAGCTGCATCGCATTGTCGTAGACAGCCAAAAACCATTCGAAGACTGGGTGCAGCAATTAACCGAAGCGACGTCCTMGTAAGCGAGATTTGGTATATCCCTTGCTTTTGTATCGATTTTACCAAGCATTTCAAGTGGATTTATGAACACTCCGTGTTTAATAGTGGATTTACCCAAATTTTTGAGTATAATCGTATATAGAGATGATAAGCACTCTCACTAAAATGTGTCGTTTAAGGAGTCGTACAATGTCAAAAACACTTATTTTCGGACATAAAAATCCGGACACTGATTCAATCACATCCGCAATTGCTTATGCAGCACTGAAAACAAAATTAGGACAAGAAGTAGAAGCAGTTCGTCTAGGCTCCATTAACGGCGAAACGCAATTTGCACTTGATACGTTTAAAGTAGCAGCTCCACGTGAAGTTCAAACTGTTGCGAACGAAGCAGCCCATGTCATCTTGGTTGACCACGTTGAGCGCCAACAAAGCGCTAGCGACATCGATCAAGTACGTGTAGTGGAAGTCATTGACCACCACCGTATTGCTAATTTCGAGACGAGCCACCCGCTTTACTACCGCGCAGAACCGGTTGGCTGCACAGCAACGATTTTAAATAAATTGTACAAAGAAAACGGTGTTTCCATCGATGCTGACATCGCTGGTTTGATGCTTTCTGCTATCATTTCTGATTCTTTACTATTCAAATCCCCAACTTGCACGGAGCAAGACGTTGCTGCTGCGCGTGAGCTAGCTGCAATCGCTGGTGTAGATGCTGAAGTGTATGGCTTGAACATGCTGAAAGCAGGCGCAGATCTAAGCGACAAAACTGTGGCACAGTTGATTTCATTGGATGCCAAAGAATTCCAAATGGGCAGCTATAAAGCCGAAATTGCACAAGTCAATGCGGTTGATGTGAACGATGTTCTATCCCAACAAGCTGAAATCGAAACGGCGCTTCAAGCGATTATCGCTGAGAAAAACCTAGATTTGTTCTTATTTGTTGTAACAGACATTTTGAACAATGACTCCGTAGGTCTTGCTCTTGGACGTAAAGCAGACGCAGTTGAGAAAGCTTACAATGTATCTCTTGTTGATAACAAAGCGGTACTTAAAGGCGTTGTTTCTCGTAAATCACAAATCGTACCTGTGCTTACAGACATTTTCAACAACCTGTAGGATGCATACATTCACGCATTATCGAGCACCGTTCATTCAATGAACGGTGTGTTTTGGTTATACCGATAACTTTTGGTATGATAAGAGGATACTTTGAGAAAGAGGAGGCAATAAACATGACAAATCACATCCATGAAGTTCATTTAGATAAAGCGACGTTTGCAGGAGGTTGTTTCTGGTGTATGGTGACGCCTTTTGAGTCACTGCCGGGCATTATTTCTGTTGTTTCCGGATATATCGGTGGGCACACGACCAATCCGACGTATAAAGAGGTTTGTTCCGAGACAACAGGGCATGCGGAAGCTGTGCAAATCACATTCGATCCTGAATTGTACCCTTATGACAAATTGCTTGAAACGTACTGGCGTCAAATTGATCCGACCGATGCTGGCGGACAGTTTCACGATCGAGGATCATCGTATCGTACGGCGATATTTGCCCATAGCGATGAGCAGTTCGCCAAAGCTGAGGCGTCCAAACAAGCGCTGCAGGACAGCGGTCGATTCGATCGTCCAATTGTGACGGAAATTGAGCGGATTGATGCGGAAGCATTTTATCCAGGGGAAGAGTATCATCAAGATTATCATCACAAAAATCCATCTCACTACAAAGCCTACCGTAAAGGTTCAGGGCGCGATGCGTATATCTCCCAATTTTGGAACACAGCGAAGGATAAAGAAGAGCGCAAGAAAGCACTCACACCTCTGCAATATGAGGTAACACAGAATAATGCGACTGAGCGTCCTTTCCAGAATGAATTCCATGACTACAAAGAAAAAGGTCTCTACGTGGATATCGTTTCAGGAGAGCCCTTATTTACCTCTTATGATAAATTCGATTCAGGCTGCGGCTGGCCAAGTTTCACCAAGCCCTTATTCGAAGGACATGTGAAAGAAGTAACAGATACAAGTCATTTTATGATCCGTACAGAAGTACGAAGCACAGAGGCGGATTCGCATTTGGGTCACGTTTTTAATGATGGTCCAGGTCCGAATGGTCTTCGGTACTGTATCAATTCAGCTTCATTGCGATTCATTCCACTGGCTGACATGGAGAAGGAAGGCTACGGCGCTTATCTTCGATTCTTCGACCAGAAGTAAGGCTATATTGGTAAGTCTCAACCGTTCCCGCATACATATAACTATGGCGCGTTGAAACGGAGGAGTTGCCATGGTCGTATCACCGGATCTGCGAGATCTTACCTGTGTCATTGTGCAGGGAGTGAAGTTTTTTGAGCTGGTCGCTGAGCCAGTTGTGCAAGAAATTCTCCCGGGCGTGTTCATGAAAGGGTGGGGCTACAACGGCAGCATCCCAGGGCCGACGATTCGCGTGTTTCCCGGTGATTGGGTGACAATTCGTGTACACAATCGGCTGCCGGAGGCTACAAGTGTGCACTGGCATGGGCTCGATGTGCCGAATCGCATGGACGGGGTACCGGCCGTTGAACCTTCGCCTTATATCGAACAAGGCCAGTTTTTTGACTATCATTTTCAAATTGTTAATCCACCAGGTACACATATGTATCACACCCATGTAGACGCTGCTTTTCAAGAATTAATGGGCTTAGGTGGAGGCTTTATCATTGAGGATCCCTATGAATACAGTGCCCAGCGCGATTATTTCATTATGCTGCAAGAGTTTCACTTAAAAGGCATGGAAAAAGGCGTGGTGAAGACGGGGCAATTTGAGCTGGATACAATGTCGGATGGTTTTAACTTTTTTACGATGAATGGTCGCTGCTTTCCACATACAACTCCGTTACCCGTCTGTTATGGAGAGGAAGTGCGCATTCGCTTTGGGAATATCGGTATGAATGCGCATCCGATTCATTTACATGGGCACCAATTCTKGGTGGCAGCAGCAGATGGGAACACGATACCTCATTTCAACAGAGAACTGCGCAACACGATACTTGTGCCTAGCGGAGTCACCACCGATATTGAATTTTCAGCGCAAAATCCCGGCGTTTGGCCGCTTCATTGTCATATGCCGCATCATACATCGAATAACATGACGAAGCCGACAGGTGGCATGTTCACGGTCGTTCAGTATGTGTAGGAGAGAATGGCTATAATTATTTTATCCTCGGATGCCCCTTGACGTTGACCTGCTTGAGTAGGTATTATGAGTTCCATAATCACATATGAAGTTATKATCAAAGACATGATTTTCATCACGAACTGCCCAGAGAGAGAAGTACTAGCTGAAATCTTCTCCTGTTGCCGGTTGAAAATTACCCCTTTGTAGCTGTGACGCTGAACCTACTGCGAAGTAACGCAGGGAAATAAGTGAAACCGATTTATCCTCGATACCGGATACTAATAAGGACTTGCACGATGGGAGTCGAATTAGGGTGGAACCACGAGCTGAACGCACTCGTCCCTTTCTGGGAGAGATGCGTTTTTTTGCGTTCACAAAAATAAGGAAAAGGAGGAAGGAAGGCATGGATATTGAAGTAATTTTGCCAGATGGAACTAGTAGGAGGTACGTACAAGGCACGACGGTTGAACAAGTTGCTGATTCGATTAGTGTGGGGCTGAGAAAGCAAGCCATCGCGGGCAAAATGAACGGCCAATTGGTCGATTTACAGCAACAAATTGAAGCGGATAGCCACATCGAAATCGTCACTTTGGAAAGTGAGCAGGGGTTAGAGGTTTATCGTCATACCACAGCACATGTACTCGCACAAGCACTTAAACGCATCTATGGCGATCAGGCCATTAAGCTGGGTATTGGACCTGTCATTCAGGATGGTTTCTACTATGATATCGATATTGAGAAACCATTATCAAGTGATGATCTAAGAGCGATTGAAGACGTGATGAGTCAAATCATTCAGGAGAACATTCCGGTTACTAGACGAGTCGTCGGCCGAGAGGAAGCATTGGACATTTTTGCAAAGTTAAAAGAGTCCTATAAACTTGAGCTTATCCGAGATCTGCCAGCAGACGTGTTGATTTCGATCTATGACCAAGGGGAATTCTTCGACCTATGTCGAGGTCCTCATCTCCCTTCAACTGGACGGATTAAGGCTTTTAAACTGCTCCATGTAGCAGGGGCGTATTGGCGTGGTGATGCGAAGAACCCTATGTTGCAACGGATTTATGGCACAGCATTTCTGAAGAAAGCGCAGCTCGATGACCATCTTCATAGGCTCGAAGAAGCGAAGAAACGTGACCATCGTAAGCTCGGAAAAGAGCTTGAACTCTTTATGTTCTCGGAAGAAGCGCCGGGCATGCCTTTTTATTTGCCGAAGGGGATGATTCTGCGCAACGAACTTGAGAATTTCGCTCGAGAGCTGCAGCGTCTTAGAGAATATGATGAAGTGCGTACACCTCTGATGATGAATAATCGCATGTGGGAGGAATCGGGGCATTGGGATCATTATAAAGACAATATGTACTTTACGAATGTTGACGAGACAAAGTTTGCGCTGAAACCGATGAATTGCCCAGGTCACATGTTGATTTATAAAAATAGTCTACACTCCTACAGGGAATTACCGATTCGCCTTGCAGAATTTGGTCAAGTTCATCGTCATGAGTATTCGGGAGCGCTGAATGGAATGATGCGTGTACGTACTTTTTGTCAGGACGATGCCCATCTATTCGTTCTGCCAGAACAAATAGAGGATGAAATCGGCCGAGTCATTGAGCTGATCTCACATGTCTATCACGTGTTTGGTTTCGAATATCGGATTGAGCTTTCGACTAGACCAGATGATTATATGGGTTCAAGTGAGCTCTGGGATCAAGCGGAGAAATCGTTGCAGCATGTTTTGGATAAAAGAGGGATCGCGTACCGCATTAATGAGGGGGATGGCGCTTTCTATGGGCCCAAAATCGATTTTCACATCCTCGATGCTTTGAAGCGGAGCTGGCAATGCGGAACGATCCAATTGGATTTCCAAATGCCGGAAAAATTCGATTTAACGTATATCGGGGATGATAGTCTCAAACATCGGCCAGTCRTCATTCATCGAGCCGTATATGGTTCAATTGACCGCTTTATCGGGATCTTAACGGAGCATTATGCTGGAGCTTTCCCGTTGTGGCTGGCACCTGTTCAAGTGAAATTGCTGCCAGTTTCAGATCACTACGTGGATTATGCCTTCCAAGTGAAGAAATCGCTTGAAGAGGCAGGCGTACGGGTGGAAGTGGATGCGCGGGCTGAGAAATTAGGATATAAAATTCGTGAAGCCCAGCTAGACAAAGTCATGTACATGTTCATCCTAGGTGAAAAAGAACAAATCTCCGGCAGTGTCTCCATCAGAAAACGGGGAGAGGGTGATCTTGGAATAAGATCGCTGCCGGAGATTAAGGAGCAAATCAAGTCAGAAATTACGGCGAAGCAGTAACGCGATTAGTTTTCGTACCAAGGATTCAAATGGATCAGAACTTCATCTACGTCACTATGCTGATCCATAATGGATTTCTTGATGGCACGTGAAATGTCATGCCCTTGTTGGATGGTCAGTTCGCCAGGTACTGAAATTCGAGCGTCTACTAGAATATAATGTCCGTGCTCTCTCGCACGAACACGATCAATACGTTTCACACCAGGAACCGCTTCGATCAACGCCGTATATTGCGAAAGCATGTGTTGATCGACGGTTTTTTCCATGAGAATATCAAAGGATTCTTTGGCCATTTCGATGCCTAGTTTCAAAACTAGGAGAGATACAATAACGCCTGCCGCAGCATCACCATAGGCTAACCAGTGAATGTCATAGGCTTTACCAATGAAAGCTAAGCCAATACCTACAACAGCTGCTAGTGAGGCATAGACATCGGCAATATGATCATGGGCTGTCGCAATTAAGCTTTTGCTGTTCGTACTACGTCCGATCCGCATGGTGTATACATAAAGAAGATATTTCCATATCACAGAAACGGCTGAAGCGATTAAGGCGATTAGACTTGGGGCACTCGGTTCATGGAATAAAGCCGCAACTGCGTGGTATCCGATATAAAGTGCAGCTGTTACAAGGATGAAAGCAACAAAGCCTGATCCCAGTACTTCAGCTTTACCGTGTCCATAGGGATGATCTTCATCCGCTGGGAGCTTGGAAATCCGCATCGCACTTAGTGCGGCAATGGTTGCAATAATGTCTCCTGCGTTATGGACGCCGTCTGCCATGAGTACTTCACTATTAAAGATAAGACCGATAATAATTTTGATAATCGTTAATAAAATGTTACTGATGAKGGAGAGCCAAATGGCCCAAACCGATGACTTGTTGTCGACGTGCATGAATGATGACCTCCTGCAGAAGTGTTTCCCGAAGGAAAAAAAATCCCTCRACCTAAGGTCGGGGGATTGGGCTGATATTTTTAAATAAATCTAGTAAACTATCAATAAATGGCATATTCAACACTTCACTTTTCACAAATATCTTTGTATAATACCACACATAATGAGAAATCACAAACCTCCAAATGTCTTGGAAAGGAAGTCGAGTGGCATGCGCGTACATGAATTTAAGATTACAAAAGATTTAGAACGAAGCGATTTATCTGGTATTTCTGTGAAATCATCTCATTTTATTTCAGATGTCACGCTCGACTTTCAGTTTGATGATAAGCACCATAAAGTTGATGTGAAAAGTGTATTAGGTATGCTTTTAGTCCCCATCAAGGCAGGCACGACACTGCGTTTGCTCACGAGAGGAAAAGATGAGGAAGAGGCCATGCATTTTATTTTTGATTTATTTCAGATCTTTTGTTAACTGCTTGTTCGTATGCGCTTTCAGAGTGCAGAATTGCATTGTTTTGTGACAAGATTGGATAGCGCGTTGACACGATAAAAGAGGTAGAATAGCAGATATAAGCGGTGTGGAGACACGCTAGAAAAAGCTGTTGGAGGTCATTTATCGATGAGTAGCTATCGCGTGGTTATTGTTGGGTGTGGCGGTATGGCCAATGTATGGGTTGAAAATATGAAACAAAGACATGAGTGCGAAATTGTGGCGCTTGTTGATATTAAAACGGAGTTCGCGCAAGCGATGGCGGAGCGTCATGAGCTAACTTGTGGTGTGTATACGGATGTTGAAGCAGCTATTCGTGACAATGAGGCCAATCTGGTATTGGATATTACGATCCCAGCGAGTCACTTCCAAGTTGCAAGCACCGCGCTTCGCAATGGGTGTGATGTGCTCGGGGAGAAACCGATGGCAGCTACGRTGGACGAGGCTAGGGAGCTTATCCAGATAACAGATGTCGCAGGAAAGTCATTGGCTGTTATGCAAAATCGGCGGTATGACGCGAATATTCGCGCCTTTCGCGAGCTGATCCAATCCGGAACGATTGGTCGTGTAGGTTATGTTGGTGCGGACTTCTTTCTGGGGCCGCATTTTGGGGGCTTTCGCGATGCGATGGAAAGTCCGCTCATTCTAGATATGGCGATCCATACGTTCGATCAGGCTCGTTTTCTTACAGGGGCAGACCCCGTTTCGGTGTACTGCCAAGAATGGAACCCGCCCGGCTCCTGGTATGCCGGGAATGCCTCCGCGATCTGCATCTACGAGATGTCAGACGGCTCTGTGTTCTGCTACCGTGGCTCCTGGTGCGCGGAAGGTGCGCCGACCTCCTGGGAGGCGGATTGGCGCGTGACGGGCGAGCAGGGCACCGCTCTGTGGGACGGAGCGGGTGCGCCGTACGCGGAGGTTGTGGCTGCCGGCACGCAAGACGGCAAGTTCCTTCGTGAGTTCACGCGCGTGGACGCGGACGTGAACTGGTCTGGTCGCAGCGGCCATGCCGGCTGCTTGGACGAGATGTTCGCGGCGCTGGCCGAAGGCCGCCGCGCGGAGACCGATTGCCGCGACAATATCAAGAGCATGGCGATGGTATTGGGCGCGCTGGACAGCGCGAAGCTGGGCCAGAAGGTCGACCTGCGCTCGTATTGGAGCTGAGCAGCGTAACTGCGAAGCATGATAAAAGCCAACAATTCACACCAAGTGTGGGATTGTTGGCTTTTCTGTGTGTAGCAAGTTAGACAAAGTAGCAGGAAAATCAGGTTAGAGTAGCAGGTTAGTCAAAGTAGATCATTTTCCAGTTGATGCCATTCGAGTGGGGCTACCTCAATTACCATTTCACCATTTCCCCCTTCCACCTAACTAAATGTAAAAAATACAGCTAATTTCACTCCATCCAGCCGAAAAAACACTTTAGATGGATTTCCTACAGCTAATTATGCTAATTTCGACGTTTTTGAAGAAATCGGGGCTAATTAGCTACATGAAATCCAGTTATTTGTTGTTTTCGCAAAGATATACGTGAAATTAGCTGTATGAAATCCAGTTATTCGCTACGACGGGCATCTGGAAGTGGCGCTCAAAGGTTTACGCTCTAATTTTTACACTCTGTTTAGATGTTATTCGCCAACGCTAAGCCACGATTAGCAGCGAATCCMCGATTAATGAATATCTTTCTTCTTAAAGCGTCCACCCTTAACATCATGGATATTCCCGATGGCTAGGAAGGCTTTGGGATCCAAGTCGTCGAMAATGGATTTGAGTTTCGCTTCTTCGAGACGTGTAATGACGCTGAAGATGACCTTTTTATCATCACCTGTAAAAGCGCCTTCGCCATTGAGGTACGTGACTCCCCGACCTAGTCGATTTGTAATGGAATCCCCAATTTTCACATATTCATCGCTGATAATCCAAACAGATTTGGATTGGTCAAGACCTTCAATCGTGATATCAATCATTTTATAAGCAATAAAATAGGCAATCAGAGAATACATCGCATGATCCCAACCGAAGACAAAGCCTGCGCTGGCAAGAATGAACAAATTGAAGAACATGACAATTTCGCCTACCGAGAAGGCACTCTTTTTACTAAATAAAATAGCTACAATTTCCGTGCCGTCTAGCGATCCTCCTGATCGAATAACGAGCCCGACGCCAATCCCAAGGATAATCCCGCCGAATACAGCAGCTAACAAAGGATCCATGGTGATGGCTTTAACAGGGTGAAGTAAAGATGTGCCAATCGACATGACAATAACCGAAAAGGTTGTTGATATAGCAAAAGTTTTGCCAATTTGCTTATACCCGAGTAAGACGAAAGGCAGGTTGAGCAGAACTAGAAATATACCGAGTGGGAAGCCAGATAAATGAGATGCAATAATGGAAATCCCTACAATACCACCATCAATAATATGGTTTGGAACTAAGAAAGTTTCTAACCCAATGGATACGAGCGCAGCACCAATAATCATAAAAAGGATTCTGCGTGCAAATTTCAATCGTGTCAATTTTTGATGTTGTGCGTGTGCATGTGCTTGAGCTTGAGCTTGTGAATTAGCCATGAAAGTTTCCTCTTTTCCTCAATCATTCAATTTCGTTACTTATGAGTAAGAAGGAATGAGGCCCGCATAACGTGAAGTGAATTTGAGGAAAGCAAGTAGGATAACTTTCAGTTTTTTCCATATTAAATTTGTTAAAAAAACGATGAATACAACAAAAACGGTCATTTCATAGTGCTTGTGAAACTGGTCATGCAAATGAATTTTATTTTCGTAGACATGAATGATTTCCTTAGAAGGCGGTTGCTGTTGACTAGTCAAGACCTGAGTGGTACTGGCTGAAATGAGAACATCGGTATCGGCTGCAGCATGATTGGATATTGGGGGTGTTAATGGGAAGACGAAAAGTCCGAGAATCAGCCAGACCATGATTGTCCAACAGCATCTGCGTGTTAAAGGGTTCACATACATCCCCTCCAGACAATATGAATCCAAATTTGCTTGAATTGTAGCACTTCATTTCCATTGAGTCAAACTCCGAGTGTGATAAACCTGTTGTCACGATTTGCTTCGTTGAATTTGGACCATTTATGCCAATTCTGCATACAATAGTAGGATGAACCCAAGCAGGAGAGGTGTAATTGTGAGTAATGTGATCGGCATACTCCTAGATCGTAAAACCTATCTCGGCATCCTTCGGAATCAAACTGGATATGAGCATATCGACTACTATAATCAAGCGGCCGTTGAGCTTGGAATGACGCCTTTCTACATGTGCTTAAAGCATATAAATACAAAGTCAGCGCTGGGCTTGTGTTTTGAGAATAACAATTACACATTGAAACGGTTGCCGATCCCAAAGGTAATTCACAATCGAGCGATGACGCTTTCCCCAACTTCGCTTAAGAAATTAAAAGTCATAGCCAAGATAAGCCAAGTTTTTAATGGTCTAAATAGACATGATAAGCTTCATATACATCGATTGTTGCGTGCGAGTGCGAATAGCTCTGCATTTCTTCCTCATACCGTGAAGTATTCACATGAAAATCTGGTAAAAGCGATGAACCGAGAGGACTCTTTTTTTGTAAAGCCTACCAATAGTTCTGTTGGGAAAGGGATAATAAAGGTTGCTGCGATGCCAGATGGCGTATGGCAAGTCTGGTGGAGTAATCAATCACCAAGGCAACTTGCCCAACAGCAAACAATTGAATTTATAGATGGGAAAGTTAATAGCCAACGCTATTTGATTCAAAAAGCGATTCCACTTTCTATGTATGAAGGACGCCCTTATGACTTAAGGGTATCGGTACAACGTGGTGATAAAGGACTATGGGGTGTTACGGGGATTGCTGGGAAGGTCGCCGCTGTTGGCCGCCATGTCACGAATTTGGCAAAGGGCGGAGAGGCTGTTCGTTGTGAGAAATTGTTCCTAAGCAACGGCTATGACCCTGTGGTAAAAAGAAAACAAGTTGAAGAAGCAGCGCTTCTAATCGCAGAAAGCTTGAGTACACAAATTCCATCGATCTCGGATGTGGGAATGGATATCGGAATTGATCATCAAGGTGCGATATGGTTAATCGAAGTGAATGGCCGAGATCAGCGATATCAATATAAGCATTTGAATTTGAACAAGACTTTTTATCGTACTTATGAAACACCGATGCTTTATGCCAAATTTTTATTGAGCAAATGAGTCCAATAAGACGCAAATCATTTAGTAAACCTGCGTGGAAAAGGTGGAGTGGGGATGTGAGTGAGCGTGTTCTTGTCATTAAAATGAATTTATTACCATGGTATAACGAGCTTGACGACCATTTGGAAGTGTATCATCCAACCTTTCCCGAAGCTGTTCGTCAACGTATCTTAACGTTTGGGGAATTTCGAATCATCTCGATTAATCGTCTTCAGACGCGAATTAGGCGAATTCCGAAAAAAGCCTAGAGCCATTTGTGCGTAGAAATTAGGTAAATGTGGCATAATTAGTATAGAAGCAATACCCGTAGAGGCAGGGAAATACCTGCTTCTTTTTGTGTACAGAAAATGAATTTGGCTTTGGTGTTGCTTCATACCCCTATAAACAAGTAAAATAGAAGTGAAGCATTATTCGTTCGATGTAGGCTTTTACCCACAAGCAAATACAGGGTGTACAGGAAAAGGGGACATTTAAAGGTGAACGTTCATTTAAATTTTACAAACAAGGGCAAAGTGGTAATTGAAAATTTCAATAATGAGGAGCTCATTGAAATTTTTAGTCGTTATATTAACACGTTAACGAAGAAGTACGCAGTTGATATTACGGTGCCTGCTGAAGCAAATCAGAATATCGTCCAAGATGGTTCATTTAAAGTTGTTCTTTCGAATGTACAATGTGATGTTGAGACTTTTTTCAAAGAGCTCGGGAGAGATATTAAAGTGCCTCTGAAGAAGAGAGCGGACGGCAAGCTTGAGAACGTGTTTAAAATTCAAGTGATTGATTAAGTTACGGGGGCTTGTATGCTTAGTTTAGACGAAAAGTTAGCAATAGCAACATCCTTCCCGGAACTTGCGCGTAAGGATGTTTCACTGGGACGAATTAATTTTCATTATCTAGAAAGTGACTATGAGAAGACTACAGTTCTTTATCATCTTCACCCAAATGGAAATGGATTCGTGTATGCCGAATACATCCCAGGTTGTACGGTGGATGCCAAAGGTTTAATTAACATTCGGGATTATAGTGAAGACGAGCTTCGTGAGATCATTGCGAAGTCGATTCAGTCTTTAACTCGCGGCGGTAGTCCTAAGGTTTCGAAGGTCGAAGAAGTTCAAGTCCCTCAAGAAGAGATTTGGGTGGATGAAGATGGCAACACATTGAGTGTAACTTTCGTGGAAGATTTATGGTATATCTACGCAGGAGAAAACCTCGATTGTGCCTTTGAGACGTACGAAGAAGTACAAGAGTATTTGGAAGAAGAAGGCTTCGATAAGAAGTAACCGTGCATGAGTGCCCTCMTTGGAGGGCTTTTTTTTGTAATTTAGAGTGGGCCATGGTGCCGMGGGCTGCCGCACGCAAACTAGCGCACAAAAATTGTGCGCAGGGGAAGCGGAGCCGCGGGCCACCGCACGCTAGCGCACAAAAATTGTGCGCAAGGTCAAGCGGAGCCGCGGGTCACCGCACGCTAGCGCACAAAAATTGTGCGCTAGGTCAGCGGAGCCGCGGACCACCGCACACTAGCGCACAAAAATTGTGCGCAAGGCAATCGAAKCCGCGTGCCACCGCACGCTAGCGCACAAAAATTGTGCGCAAGGCAATCGAAGCCGCGGGCTGCCGCACGCTAGCGCACAAAAATTGTGCGCAAGGTCAGCGGAGCCGCGGGTCACCGCACGCTAGCGCACAAAAATTGTGCGCAAGGCAAGTGATGCCGCGGCCACCGCACGCTAGCGCACAAAAATTGTGCGCTAGGTCAGCGGAGCCGCGAACCACCGCACGCTAGTGCAAAAAAATTGTGCGCAAGGTCAGCGGAGCCGTGGACCACCGCACGCTAGCGCACAAAAATTGTGCACAAGGCAATCGAAGCCGCGGGCCGCCGCACGCTAGCGCACAAAAATTGTGCGCAAGGCCTTGAATCCACAAGCTGCCACACGGCAGCTTTCATCAATACTCGAACCCAGTTTAAGCAGMTATTTTATGGTATAATGGATGGAAAATCGTTCAAGGACTACGAATGTCAAAGGGGAAACATAACGTCATGAAATTTAGACCATGTATCGATCTACATAATGGAAAAGTGAAACAAATTGTCGGTGAAACTTTGGGTGGCGAAGGACAGGCTGTTGTTGAGAATTTTGTGTCTTCGTATGACTCCACCTATTATGCGAATATGTTCAAAAGAGATTGTTTAACCGGCGGGCATGTGATTATGCTTGGAGATGGGAATAAGGAAGAGGCGATAAAAGCTCTTGCTGCCTATCCAGGGGGACTGCAAATCGGCGGCGGCATACATGCGGAGAACGCAAGCTTTTATCTGGAGCAAGGGGCATCACATGTCATTGTAACGTCTTATATTTTCCGCGACGGACAGCTGAATATGGATAATCTTACGCGAATCGTTGAAGCGATTGGGAAAGAGAAATTAGTTATTGATCTTAGCTGTAAAGAAAAAGATGGCAAATGGTATGTTGCAACCAATCAATGGAAACAGTTAAGTGATGTGGAACTGAATCAAGAGACAATACGATTCTTTGAGCAATATTGCGATGAGTTTCTCATCCATGCGGTTGATGTAGAAGGGAAGCAGAGCGGCATCCAACAAAGTCTGGTAAGTTCTTTGGCGGCGTGGGTTACGATTCCAACTACGTATGCAGGTGGTGCTAGATCATTTGAAGATTTGGCATTATTCAGACAGCTTTCCCAAGGGAAATTAGATATTACGGTAGGCAGTGCCCTTGATATTTTCGGTGGGAAACTCTCGTATGATGAAGTTGTGGAGCAGTTAAGCAACCCAGTGTAGCGTTAGTTTTTCACAAAAAGGATGTGTGCGATGGCACTTTGGCACAAGCTGTATGTATGGGGAATTGGTATAATCCTCCTGTTAATTATGATTGGCGAGCTGGTCTGGCTGCCAGACCCATTAAGATGGGGGACTCGCTTTTATTGGATAGATCTTATTGATTTGTTGATTTACGCGATTGCTATTGTTCCGTTGATCTGGATGGTTGCTGCACTCCTGCATCTTGCACAGTCGCAAACACGGAGGATGAAAGTATTTCGCGGCTTCATTGCCTTCGTATGTTTACTTAGTGTTGTTATTGTGGTTGCCATTCCCAAAAAGCTGGAGTTCTCAGCATCCGCGTTGATCCTTAGTCTCCTTCTAATCGCAACGGATATCGTCTTACACGAAAGGAAGAAACGCAAGGTGCTACACCAAAGTATGATTGTTTTAGGTGTGACACTCGTTCTCTTGCTTGTGATGCTATGGCCAACCCAATATCTGGTGACATATCCAGGAATTACACTCAACATGAACCGGTATGCGCAAGCCCAAGGCGGCTCCAAGCATGGTGATATTTCGGGTGTTCTTATTTTCGAACGTCCAGCATTTCCAATGGACTGGTTGTATGCGAAGCTTTTTAAAGATTACACCTTTGAGAAGATTGAAACGTTAGGGATGTCGCTCGGCGAATATAATCAGGAAGTTCGTACGATGAAAGAAGATGCGAATGCCGCGGGTAGTGCGATTGCTTTCCATAAAGTGGGGATTGGCAAAGGCATTCTCTCGGAAGGCGTTCGAATTACGGCCGTTTTGCAAAATACGAAAGCCGCTGAGTTGCTGCAGCCAAGCGACGTCATCACAGCGCTGAATGGTCAGCCAATCACCATGACTCAGGAGCTTAGTGAGCAAATGAAGGTGATTAAACCAGGCGAATCGATTCGATTGACTGTGTTACGGAATAAAGCGAAAGTCGAATTGACAGTTGCTACGCGTGCAAGTACAGATGATCCAGCTCGTGCATCCATCGGAATTATGATTGCGAATGAACTTCGATACGATATACCTGATCTTGTCACCTATCATAGTTATTTGTTGCATGAAGGTGGACCGTCCCATGGGGCGATGCTGGCTTTAACGTTAATTGACCAGCTAACACCTTGTGGTGTGACGTATGGTCATCATGTTGCAGGGACAGGGACGATTGAACCGGACGGATCAGTCGGCCCTGTCGGTGGGCTCGTTCAGAAAGCTTATACCGTGAGCCGTACGAATGCGGATGTATTCTTCGTTCCTGTATCTAATGAAGCAGATGCGAGAAAAGGTGCTGGTGATCTACGTATCGTACCCGTGCGAACGCTAGACGATATTTTGAATTGGTTAAAAGCTAATCCCAAAGCGGGTGCACCCGCTTGTTCATCCTAATACGTTCGAGTTAATCACGAGCCGCTTCGTATAGCTTGCTGGCTACCAGCTTGGGTTCATAATGCGCAGTCGTCATGTGATCTCCATGGAGTTGTATGAATCGGAAAAGGCCGAGCCTGCTGGACATGTGGGGATGCCAACCATAGTTAGGGTCGCCTAACGGGATTACATTATCTTCCATAAGGTGTACGTAGCTCTTGGGAATAGGAAGGCTATAAAATTTCTTCAGATCTAATTTCTCGAATAAAGGACCTGCCGGTTCGGGGAAAGCTTTTTTGTAGATCTGTTGGGCTTGGCTAAGACTGGCCAGATTGGTGAAGGCTTCTCTAAAAAAGTCAAAAGGCAGCGTAATCGTATTGTTTTTGGAGCTTGCGTTTAGCTGCTTAAATTTTTCAACGACTTGGGGAGGCAACTCATCAGCAAGCATTTCGCCATCTTTGAGGACAAAAGCATTGAGAAAAACGAGTCGCTTCAAGCGATCGGGGACTAGCTCCGCTACTTTTTGGATCACTGATCCTCCAAAACTATGGCCAACAAGGACGACGTTATGCAACTTATGTGAGATGATGAAATCCGCGACTGATTTGCTTATCATCCCATGGGTCACATTTTTATTTGGGTCAGCACCGTGTCCTGGAAATTCAGGGACGAAGACGGTATGGCCTTTTTTACTTAGCTCAGCCGCAACGCCTGCCCAGAAGCTGGCATCCGCCCAGGAACCATGAACAAGCACGAAGGTAAGTGGCTGTTCTTTGGCACGATAAGAGGAATCATCCTCTTGGATCCAAGGGGTTGGCATATAGGGCCAGTTCGTAGGCATGGGATTGGATGGATAAAGGTATGGCCATGAGGGGCCTAGATTCTGATAATTTTCGTTCAAATAAGTCATAGTGGTCTTCCTCTCGCCTAGTGATGATTTACTATATGCCCAGATGCGGAATGTGCGCTAAGAATTTGAAATCGAAGGGAAGTTGGTCCGTGAATGGCTCATATGGAGCAAAATATGTACAGATTTAGTGAAGCACCTATTTGGGAGCTGCAGCGTGCTTATTATGAGGAACAAGGAATTGAGGCTTGGCAGAGCGGAGAAGTGCCGCAATACATAACAAGCAATCGGGTAATGGCCATTTCTTATGCGGAAATGTTATTTGGATTCTTGCAGGATCGAGCTAGAATGGGACAGCTGACAGCATGTGTAACGATCCTCGAGCTTGGGGCGGGTTCAGGTCAATTTGCTTTTTATGTTTTACAAGAGTTAACGAAGCTTACACAATTGGCTAGAATACTACTGCCCCCGTTTCGATATGTGATGAGCGATTTGGCTGAGAAAAATATAGCGTTCTGGCGGCAGCATACTTGCTTAACACCATTTGTGGAGCAAGGCGTATTGGACTTTGCCAAATTCGACGCAGTACAGGATACAGAGATTTATTTACAGCATGCGGGTGAACGCATTAGATCGGGTGATCTGGCGCAGCCGTTAGTCATTTTGGCGAATTACTTTTTTGACAGCTTGCCGCAGGAATTAATTTATATTGAAGACAAACAGGTGTATGATTGCCGGATATCATTGCAATTTCCAGAAAGTGCACATGAGCTGAGCGTTTCCCAGCAGTTGAAAGAGGTCATTGGGAGCTATCATTATCAACGGGAACACATGTATGATGACAAGTCCTACCCTTATCGTGAACTATTAGATGTATATCGTCAGCATATTTCAGATTCACATATTCTTTTGCCTGAAGTAAGTTTGGCATGTTTACACCGATTGAAAGCCTTATCTCAGGAAGGTTTCTTGCTACTCACTGCTGATAAAGGAGATCATCGCTTAGAAAGCTGGGAATTTAACGAGCCACCGAAACTTATCCATCACGGAAGCATCTCATTAACGGCAAATTATCATGCGATTAGCTATGTGTGCGAAGCTCAGGGGGCCAAAGCACTATTCACGAAGCATCCCTATACCTACTTAAACATCGGTTGTATGCTCAATCTTTCTGAACCTCACGAGTATGGTCTTACGAGATTAGCGTATGATAGGTTTGTGGAGCGATTTGGTCCTGATGATTTTTTCAATCTAAAGGAAGCCTTCGACGCTCAGTTGGAGCAGAAGACAATGCCTCAGCTGTTAGCCTTGTGGCGCTTGAGCGGCTACGATACTCAGTTTCTACTGCCCTGTACGAAACGGCTGATTGACCTGATTCCAGATGGTAAGGACCATGAATGGATCGCGCTTCAGCAAGGAATTGACCACATGTGGGCACATTATTATCCAATGGATGGTAACACGGATGTTGCCCTTGCTTGTGGGATTCTCTTGTATCAAATGGACATGTATCAGGACGCAATCCMTTACTTCGAACGTACACAGCCAAAGCTCGCGAATGATGCGACCGTCCTTTATGAGATGGCGGTGTGCTACTACGAATTGGGCCAAGATGATGCGGCTAAGCGGTATGTAGATCGTACGCTTTCCCAATCCCCTAAGCATGAGGAAGCGATTGCCTTACGGGAGTTATTACTTTCATTGAGTTAACAAATGGCATAAGCTGCAACAATCTACGTGTTCCTGACGTTAGGAAAGTATCCATAACCGATAAGGTGTTAAATACCAACCGAAAATGAAAGGAGCACTAGCATGAAAAAAATAGCAGCATTAAGTTTAACCCTTCTGCTGGGCAGTAGTTTGACATTTGGTTCCGCTTACGCGTTCTCAGACTTAGAAGAGGGACAAGCAACTGCGGTTCTATCCCTGAAAGATCGAGGTATTGTTAGTGGTTTTGATAACGAGCATTTTGTGCCAAAGGGTAAAATCAGCTATGCACAAAGCGTCCAAATGATTGTCAAAGGTCTAGACCTTAACTTGGATCATTTGCRATTCATAAAGCAACCTTTAGCATCCGATAGCTTTTCGAATATCCCGAATGATGCTTGGTATGCGGATGCGTTCATTATTGCGCATTACCACAACTTGGACATCCCGAAGGATGTGAATCCGAATGCCACGATTACTCGCGAACAATTCGGGAATCTATTGGTTAAAGCGCTTGAAACCAAGGGTCAATTTCCACTGGTGAAAATGTTTATCCCAATTAAAGATGAAGATCAGCTTAACGTGGATTATCAAGGCACCATTCAACGATTACTGCTCTATAAAATTACAGCTCTAGATGGAAATGGAAAATTCAATCCCAAAAGTGAGCTAACAAGAGGAGAAGCCGCGACTTGGCTATATAATGCCATTCGTGTGCTAGAGGCGCATGTGCAGAAACCACCACAAGTAGAAGAAGTTACGGTATCGGTTGAAAAAGTGAACGATGATGTGAACAAAGTCACCCTTTCCAGAGGTATGAAGCCGAATCCTGGCTATGGCATTAGCATCGATAGCATCCAGTTTGAGTCTGATGGTAAAGCGATCGTGAAGTATTCGTTGACGGAGCCACAACCTGATAAGATGTATGCACAAGTCATGACGGAAGCAAAGGCGGAGACTTATATATCTTCGAAGTATGAAGTAAAAGCCGAAGCTAGCGGACTGAAATAATAGGTTACAATGCTGCTATCCGATGAGGGTAGTGGCATTTTTTTGTGCTTTTACCCCCCTGTATTCGAACTGTGCAAGCTCGTACTCTCTCACATAGGATATAGCATCTTCTAATAGACGGGTGGTGAGAGATATGAAAACAATCAACTATTACACGTTAGCATTAGGCTTGTTAGGTGCAGCCAAATTAATTTTGGATGCATTTGGTATGAATATCATTACGGACGAGACTGCGAATGCCATTGCCAACGGTGTCGCAGCCTTGTTATCTGTCATTGGTGTTTATACGAACCATCAAAAAGTGGAATAGTGCTCGCTAGTTTAAACCCATTGACACCGATATTTGCCTAGTTGAATATCGTATTGGACAGAAGTGATTTCCATAACGGAGGCGTCAGACGTGGGATACTATGTTCAAGTGGAAAATGGTGTGAAATTATTTATCGAAGATGTAAATCCAAAAGGGACGAAGACCATCCTGTTTATACATGGGTGGCCTTTGTCACATACACAATTCGAGTATCAGTTTAATGTGCTGCCAGGACTGGGGTATCGTTGTATCGGTATGGATTGGCGTGGGTTCGGACAATCAGATAAACCGATGGACGGTTATACGTACGATCGTCTTGCCGATGACCTGCATGCCGTGATTCAGTCGTTACAGCTGGAAGGTATTACACTTGCAGGACATTCAACAGGCGGCGCTATCGCGATCCGTTATATGGCCAGATATCATGGCCAAGGTGTCGCGAAGCTTGTACTGATTGATGCGGCTGCACCAACGGGTTTTACGAATGAAACGGCAGCAAAGTTTTTGCAAGAGAATGCCAACGATCGTCCCAACATGCTGCAACATGTAACGGATTCGTTCTTCTTTCAATATATCACGGAACGATTCTCGGATTGGTTCTTTCAAATGGGCTTACAAGCGGCCAGTTGGTCCACCGCGGCTGTCATTCGATTGCTGAGAGATGAAAATGTGGCTGCTGATCTAAGCCGAATTGAAGCACCTACCTTAATTGTTCACGGTATACATGACAAAGTGATTCCCTACCAACAAGCGGTCGAGGTAAATAAACGAATTCCAAATTCGCAGCTTGTCCCGTTTCATTACAGTGGGCATGGCGCATTCTGGGAGGAAAGAGATCGCTTTAATTATGTACTTACACAATTTATAGGTTGATGCTGTCTGATCATCAATGGAATATGAGATATAGCTTCCTTAATGGGGGGCTTATTTTATTTCATTTCAATGCGAATGCCTAACGTGATTCATGTTTATAGTTGATTAAAAGACTTGTCTCTTATATGGAAGTTCATTATGATGAGAGTGAAGACATTCTGGGTCCAGCGGACCACAGATTAAAGTACAAAATTCATTTTAAACTGTCTTGGAGGTTGTTCCATTTATGAATCAGTCTACATTACGAATTGGTATCATTGGCATTGATTCCTCGCATGCACCTACGTTTACCCAAATGTTAAACGATGAGGATCATCCTTTTCATGTTGCTGGCGGCAAGGTCACCATTGCTTATCCTGGAGGTTCTCCGGATTTTGAGATGAGCTATTCCCGGATTGAAGGTTTTACTGCTCAGCTTCGCGAACGAGGAGTGGAAATTGTGGACTCACCGGAAGAAGTAGCAGCGAATTGCGATGGCATTCTGATGACATCGGTGGATGGTCGAATTCATTTGGAGCAGTTCCGCCGTGTAGCGTCCTATCGCCGGCCTATTTTTATCGATAAACCAATGACCGTATCTTCTGCCGAAGCTAGTGAAATCTTCAAGATCGCGCAAGAAAATAACATTCCTATTATGAGTTGCTCCTCGTTAAGATACGCTGAGGAATTGACGATAGCTCTAGCAGTATCAGATACTAGTAGTAACATTATCGGGATGGACTGCTACGGTCCTTTGGCATTACAAGCGACACAGCCTGGGCTGTTTTGGTATGGTGTGCATACGGTTGAAATGCTTTTTAGAGCACTTGGCAAGGGCTGCCTGCACGTGACTGCGGCTACTACAGAAGATCATGATCTGATAACTGGCGTATGGGACAATGGCGTTATTGGTACTATTCGCGGCAATCGAAAGGGCAACGGGCAATTTGGTGCACTTTTACATCGGGAATCACATACACAATTTGTCGATGTAAACAAACATCCCAAGCCTTATTATGCGAGTCTCTTGGAGAAAATTATGACGATGTTTGCGAGTGCAACTCCGGATATTGATGTGAAAGAAACAATACAAATCATTCGCTTTATGGAAGCGGCTAATGAGAGTCGGGAAACAGGACTTACCGTGAACTTATAGATGTGATCGCTTAGAAACCCAAGGAGAGGATTACAACGATGGAAAAAGCAGAATTAAAGGTAGCTGTCCTGGGTGCGGGGGCTATTGCTCGTCAACATTTTGATGCAATTCGTCGTACAGACGGGTTTGTAGCTTGTGCTGTTGCGGATATTCAACTGGAGAGAGCCCAAGCTATTGCTGAAACCTATGGTATTACGGCCTATCGTGATTATCAAGAGCTGATTCGGCAAGAACGACCGGATGTTGTGGTCATTGCGTTGCCACATTTTCTACATAGAGAAACAGCTATATTCGCTGCAGAGCATGGGTGTCATTTGATGCTGGAGAAGCCAATGGCCTTGAACGTTGCTGAATGTGATGATATTATGGAAGCCGCTAATAAAGCGGATATACGCATCTTAGTTGGGCATACACAGCATTATATGGCGGAGAATATTCATGCGAAGCGGATCATTGAAAGTGGCGAGCTAGGTGAGATTGTCATGATCAATGATGTCAGGCATTTGAATTACTTCCAAGATACAAGGCCGCAGTGGTTTCTGGAAAAAGATAAATCAGGCGGAGGCATACTTGCCAATCTAGGCACGCACTCTATCGATAAGATTCAATGGTTGATGGATAGTTCAGTCCGTAAAGTGAGCGCCGCAGTGAGCCATCATGGCAAACGAGGAAATGTAGAGGGAAGCGGCATCATCTATATGGAGCTAGCTTCAGGGCTGCCCGCATCAATTGCTCAGTCTGGTTATCCAGGGGCTACTCGGAATGAAACAGAGATCATTGGTACGTTAGGAATGCTGAAGCTGGTTACTGGCGTAAGTTTATGGATCAGTCGTGGCGGTGCCTATGAACAGGTCGATGTGCCACCGATGGATACGCCATTCGAGCTGCAGTATAAGGATCTATTGAGCGCGATTGAGGCGAAAAGTGAAACGAGTTGTCCACCCGAATATGCGCGAGGCGTCATAGCTGCGCTGGAAGCTGTTTACCGAGCTGCCGAGACGGGTGTGGAACAATTTCTATAGGCACACATTGAGAAATAGCGGGAAAACTTCCAGCTATTTTTTGTCTTTTCGGCATAGAATGGGAAACAAGGCCCGTTTTTGGAATAGATGGAATTTCTGTAGCTAATTTCGCGTAAATCGGCAGTTTGTGAGCAATAGCTGTATTTCCTCCAGTTAATTTCTCCCATCAGACTCACTATGAATCAAAACAGCTGAATTAGCGTCATGTTTTACAGTTAATTGGGAAAAAGGTTGGAAAACGGCAGAATTAACTGTACATTTTCATGTTAATGTTAATTGTACGAGGACGCTGATGTTGCTAGAAGGAAGAGTGCCATTTCGGAAATTAAGCAGGGATTTGTTGCCATGTATGGAATAGTAAAAGATGTTCCTGAAAGGAGACTTACTATGGTGGAATGTCCTTGGTGTCATGAACACGTACAGTTAGTTGAGGATGTTTGTCCTGCTTGCAAGCAGGAGGTGCTCACGAACCATTTGAATCCAAATGGAGAAGAAAATAATGTAGAAGAGCTAACCGAATATGAAGAGATCGACGAACTGAGTCTGGAAGAACGAATCTCTCACCAATACAAGTGCTTCAAATGTAATCATAGGGAATGTCACATAAAAGAAATAGCGATGACGGGAACAGGCTTAAGTAAAATGTTCGATATTCAGCATCATCATTTCTTAGCTGTCTCATGTTTGCACTGTGGATACGTAGAAATGTATGATCCGAATGTGTTACATAGTAAGAAAGCGGGCTCATTAGGCACGATACTAGATGTATTATTTGGAGGTTGAAAGTGAATGACGGTGATTGGACTCATACGACACGGGTTAACAGATTGGAATACGGAACGGCGCATACAGGGACAAACCGATGTTCCGCTCAATGAACTTGGTCGCAAACAAGCCGAATTATTATCTCAGCGAATGAAGGATGAGCATTGGGATTACATCTATGCGAGTGATTTGGGTCGAGCTAGAGAAACAGCGGCATGTATTGGAAATGTGAAGCAAATGGAAGTGAACACAGATGAGCGATTAAGAGAAATGTATTGCGGTCAGATTGAAGGAACAACGCTTGAGGAACGTGTGGCAAAATGGGGAAAAGACTGGTCCCAATTGGATTTAGGGGTCGAAACGCATCAACAAATTGCGGCTCGCGGTGTGAGTTTCATCCAAGAAGTGATCGAGAGACATCCGAATCAGAAGGTGTTAATTGTTAGTCATGGAGCCTTACTTAGTCTGACTCTTATGGATTTGATCCCACATGAAGACATTGAGGAACACTTACATAACACGTCCGTGACGAAAATTCGTCACACGGAGAGCCGTTGGGAATGCTTACAATACAATTGTATTGCGCATTTAGATGGGTTTGAGTAAGTTTTTCCACCTGACTAATCCTTGAGGATGGACAAGCTTTCGGGAATGGGACAGTACTTCAACAGGGGCGCAGCAATTGAAAGGAGATTCCTATGATAGTTTACCAAACAGATTTGTTAACGATTCGAGAACTTGAACTCAGAGATAAGAACCTGTTAGTTTCCTGGCTCAATAACCCCTTGGTATTAACCTATTATGGAGGTCGCGATCGCCCCCACGATGGGGATTTGGTGGATGCCCACTTTTATACGGAGGAAGATTCAGCTGTCAGATGCCTTATCGAATATGAGGATCGGACGATCGGCTATATTCAGTTTTATGAGATAGAGGAAGAAGAACGTCTCGCGTATGGCTATTCGGAATCCACGGATAAAATCTATGGCACGGATCAATTCATAGGTGAAACGGCCTATTGGGATCAAGGGATTGGGAAACTGCTAGTAATGTCGATGGTGGATTATTTGATGAATGTCCTTAAAGCAGATCGCGTTGTCATGGACCCGCAGCAGTGGAATCTTCGAGCTATAAGATGCTATGAACGATGTGGATTTACTAAAGTGAAGGAATTGCCTGCACGGGAGATGCACGAGGGAGAGCTGCGAGATTGCTGGTTGATGGAGTACTCACGAATTTCAAAGATACGGGAAGAAGAAAGAAAATATCATGATGCGTGTTATGAGAACTATAAGTTATTTGAAGAAGGCTCATGGTTGTCAAAACCMGTGAAAACGGTTATGGATGCTTTATCCTATTTTGACGCTTATGAATATGTAACTGTTTTGGATTTAGGTAGTGGAGTTGGCCGAAATAGTATACCTATAGCCGAAGCATTGAAACACAAAGGAGGTAAAGTGGTCTGTGTGGACCTCCTGCCATCCGCGCTTACGAAATTGTTGGCCTACAGTGAACAATTTGGTGTTCGAGCTCAAATCGAAACGCATCTCTCCGACATTGGAGAATATGAAATTGCACCGGATACTTTTGATTATATCGTCGCCGTATCTTCGCTGGAGCATGTTGACTCTGAGCAAGCCTTCGAACGAGTTCTGGATCAAATAGCTATGGGGACGAAAGTTAATGGGGTTAATTGTTTGATTATTAATTCGAATCTACAAGAGATTGATACATTAACTGGGGAAGAATTAACACCTCTTATCGAACTAAATCTCACGACAGAACACTTACAAGAGATTTTGAACAAACAATATGTAGGTTGGGACATATTATTAACGACATTAAAGAAGTTGACATTTAACATAGAGCGCAATGGCAAACAGATCCTACTGAAGACAGATTGTCTTACTTATGTAGTAAGAAAAAATACGCATAGCGAATCTTAAATTTATTCTGAACTGTAGTGCCACATGAAGTGTTCGATGTAATAAAGATCGAAGCAGAGTCATGAGAGGGGTATACCCTATTCATGGCTTTTTTGCTACTTGAAAAGTAGAGAAGGATGTTTTAGAATTGAGTTGTGCCCGAGCACGGAATTGTAAGTTTAGCAAAGGCAAATCGTATCAAGCCAAGGTGGCTTTATTTTTTGGACATTATCGTGCTCGAGCACGAAAGGTGAGATTCGAATTAGTTCCAGCCATATAAGGAGGCGTTCATGTGGCCATTGTTGTTCAGAAAAGAGATTACAGTATTACCGGTCAGGAAAGCATTAGAGCGCAAGAACGAGGTTTAGCTAGTGCTGAATGGTATGCTAGCCCCATTCCTCGCGCAAAGATGAAAGAATTAATGAAACGCAAGGATGGACCTGCGATTCGGGACACCATCATCTGGTTTGGCGCATTGCTGATATTCGGCTATCTAGCGTATTTATCATGGGGGACTTGGTGGGCTGTTCCGGCTTTTTTCATCTATGGTGTGCTCTATGCATCTCCAGGTGACTCGAGATGGCATGAGTGCGGGCATGGTACTGCTTTTAAAACGCCATGGATGAACGATGTGGTATATCAGATCGCCTCATTCTTCGTATTGCGTTCGGCTACACCTTGGCGTTGGAGCCACGCACGGCATCATACCGACACCATTATTGTCGGCAAGGACCCTGAAATTTTGACGGAGAGACCACCGATTTGGAAAATCATCCTGATGCAAATATTTCATTTATATGGCGGTCCGATCGAGATCAAGCGATTTGTCCTACACACGATTGGACGATTGGAAACACAGGAGAAAGATTATATTCCAGCTTCTGAGTTTCCGAAAGTATTTCGCGAGGCGCGCATCTACATGCTGATCATCCTTGCTGTTGTGGTGGCATGTATATACACGGGGAGCCTGCTTCCCGCGATGTTTATCTTCTTGCCATCCTTCTATGGCAATCTGTTTGTACTCCTTTTTGGCATGACACAGCACCTTGGACTTTATGAAGATGTACTGGATCACCGATTGAATACACGTACGATTCATATGAATCCGATCTTTCGATTTCTGTACTGGAACATGAACTATCATACCGAACATCATATGTTTCCCATGGTGCCGTACCATGCATTACCTAGATTACATCAAGAGATGTTGGCTGACTGCCCAGCCCCATGCACAAGCTTATGGGTAGCATTGAAAGAGGTCATTACAGCACTAAGGTTGCAAAAAAATGAACCTTCTTATGTGGTCGTAAAGCCGTTACCCGTAACTGCTCAACCTTATTATTTTGGCGGTAGCCGTGAAGAGGAACAAGTTAATCAAAGGAGACAACAAGTATGATGGACGAATGGATAGAGGTCTGTGCAGCTAGTGAATTAGAAGATGAGGATGTCATTCGATTTGACCACGGCGAAGCAACGTTCGCTGTTTATCGGAACGCACAGGGGCAATTTTTCGCTTCAGACGGGTATTGCACACATGAGAAAATTCATCTATCCAAGGGACTTGTGATGGGGAACCTCATAGAATGTCCGAAGCATAACGGCCGATTCGATATCACCACAGGAGAGGCGAAGCGAGTTCCCGTGTGTATCAAGCTCAAAACCTATGCGACAAAGGTTGAAGCAGGTAAGGTGTTTATGCAATTGGTATAGCGGGAACAGCGGGAACGAGAAAACATAAGGTTCGATTGCCACGGACTTGATATCGAGCTTCATTTCTATCATACTTGTTACGTGCCCGTGCACAATCCCTTGTGAATGGAGAACCCTATGAGCGTTACAATTAGAGAGATTGCCCAGCAAGCTGGTGTTTCCAGAGGTACCGTTGATCGTGTACTGAATGGAAGATCAGGCGTAAAGCCTGAAATTAGAGAACGTATACTTGCGATTGCAGATGAGCTTCAGTATGTGCCCAATGTGGCTGCGAAGGCACTTGCTTACAATAGAAAACCGATTCAAATAGGTATCGTGATGCCTCCGAAAGAAATTTCGTTCTTTGATGACATTCGCAAAGGGATTCATGCTGCAGAAGAGGAGCTGAAGGGTCTAGGTATTTGTTTAGAGTATGTGCATATCAATAATCAGCTGCCAGATGAGGGTGCGAGAGCCATTCAGTCACTGATTGCGAATGGTGCAAGCGGCATTCTATTCTCAGCTATTGATGATGAAGTTAACCGAGCAAGCATAGATAAGGCGATTGAACAAGGCATTCCAGTGGTTACGTTTAATTCTGACGTCGAGAACTCGAAGCGGAGCTGTTTTGTGGGTCAGGATCTGGGGAAAAGCGGTGAAATCGCGGCAGGATTGATGACCCGAATGTTCACAGGCAAAGCCAAGGTTTTAGTCATTGTAGCCAATATGAAATTCCATGCGCATCGCATGCGAGTTCAGTATTTTAAAGAGAAATTAATCCAGAGTGAGATCGAGATTGTTGATGTCATTGAAGGATATGATCGCTACGAAGATACATTTCGCAAGCTGAATGAGTCACTGAAGATGTATCCTGATTTGGATGGCATTTATATGGCAACAGGTGATGCAGGGGCATGTATCGATGCGGTGAAATTGGCAGGGAAGGGTGGTAAGCTCCGCATCGTATGCAATGATTTGATGCCTGAAGTTGAGCAAGGACTGAGAGAGGGTGTTATTGATTTTACCATTATGCAAAATCCGATTCAGCAAGGCTATCGCTCCCTGCGAATATTGTACGATCTCATATTCAGTGGCAAGAAGCCTGACCACGAATTTCAGTATACCGATACGAGTATTATGATCGCGGAGAGTCTCTAACTAGATCTGAAAGTGTGCTGAGCAGCCTCATCATCATTTGCAGGGTGAAATTATCCACGGCAGCATGGGTGGAGTTGCTGTAGTGATGAAAAACATCACTACAGCAGCAAGAAAACCAACCCCAGTCTGATTTCAGGGCCTTTAGTGATGAAAAACATCACAAAAGAAGCAAGAAAATCAACCCCAGTCTGATATCAGCGCCTTTAGTGATGAAAAACATCACTAAAGAAGCAAGAAAACCAGCTTAAGCTTGATTTAAAGGCCTATAG
>NZ_JBFTPF010000052.1:0-43548 GCF_056398345.1 Paenibacillus sp. 01T442 | reverse complement strand
CTTTATGGACACTGGTAAATTGGCCTATAATTTCAAACCCGTATTTCGTCCAGTTAAATGCGTTTCGTATTCCTTTTATCGCCCATGGTTCGTCATCTACAATAATAACACGATTCATAAGTGCCCCCTGTGTCAGCTTCATTGATCGTTATAAAATTTTAACTCTTTGGTAGCGAGATAACAAGTTGACTTCTGTAGACGTTTCACAATAAGAGCCTATGGATATAACGCCGTTATGTCCATAGGCTTTGTACGCTATAAAGCAAATTTATTATTTCTTAGTTGTTTGCATAGCCCTGTAGATCTTCACATTCTCATCCATAACGGCCTGCCCGCCTGCTGCCATATATTCTGCAACGAGCTTATCGTACAAACTATCGAATTCTGCTGGCTTACAGACAATTAGCTTATCCGTCATTTGTTTGTTCATATCCCCAAGCGTTTTGCCAAACTTAATATTGGATTCACTTGGTGTATCAAAGAAGTAACTTGTATACGTATCAGTCGTATTTATTTTGTAGGATTGTTCTGTAATAGCTTCGAGTCCCGGAGTCGATGATGCTAATGCTTTGATATTCTTCTGCTGATCGCCAAGTTCCACGCCATTTACAATCAAGGTATAATCAAGATTTAAATTGGAGGTTTGCATATTATCACCTGTTTGATTGATGATCTGTGGAATGCCATCGACCATCTTATGATTAACCCCTTCTTGACCGTATTGCAGGAAGAATAATACTTTAGGGTCAGACATCCAGTTTAGATATTTAATGGCCAATTCTGCATTTTTACTGCTCTTAGGGATAAACACATTCACGCCATTTTCATTGTACGCAATTTTCTTGTATTTCCCTTCGTAATTCTTGAACGCATCGATGGGTACAAAGCTTGCACTAGGCACATTTGCTTTCAAAGGCACACTGATATTTTGACGTAATGGATAATCCCAGTTTGCACTGAAGAATCCGACTTTACCGTTGGTCACATCTGCATCCGCTTGCTTTGCTGTTTTATCTAACGCAAAATCAGGGCTGATTAATTTTTCATTGTAGAGCTTGTTGAGAAACTTGAGTGCATCCTTATTTCCAGGTCTTATCCAGCCCGGAGCTGTAACGAATTCTTCCTCTGTTTGTTTCTCCCAGTAAGATTCAAATAAATTTCCAGTGTTATAATTAAAACCTGTTGCTGCCAACCCCCATGGAATAACACCACTCACGCCACCAGGATTTTTATCTCGGAACGCAATTAGCGTATTATATAACTCATCCCTCGTAGTAGGAATCGGCATTCCTAATTTATCTAGCCAATCCTTTCTAATAAACATACCACCCCATGCCAGCGAAGTTCTTTTAGCAGGGATCGCCATCTGTTTACCGTTGAAGAGTCCATAAGAAAGAACCGTTTTACCTAGATAATTCGTTAGTTCCTTACCTTGCTTGGCTAACAAATCATCCAACTGAAGGATACCATTCACCTTAGCGTATCTTGAGACGGTCGGGCTGTCATAAGTAAATGAAATATCTGGCGCCTCATTGGCTGCCATCAATACATTAAGCTTATCAATTTCCTGGTTCCTAGGAACTGGTATAAATTTAACAATAGCATTATTTTGCTTGCCAAAATTATCATTGATATACCTTGTCCACGTATTATTGTTCAGATCAGGCTGTCCCTGAATTCCTCTGTCAAATACTTCAACGGTTAGTGTTGTTGGTGGTCCTGAAGGCTTTGCAGATGCCGCTTCTGTTGCAGTCGCCGCTGACGTTGCTTTACTTTCATTTTTATTATCGCTGCCACATCCGACTAATCCACTTGTTAGCAGCGTCAAGACTGGTAATATAACGAACATTTTTTTAATTTTCATTGTTCAACCTCACCTTTATCTCATAGTCATTTCGAATAGCGTTCACATAATGATCTAATCCTAGCTGATCGGTAACAGAATCACCACCTTTCATGCTTTTCAAGAAACAACTTGCTTGAACAACCTATTTCTCAGCCTTTAATGGCCCCCGTCATGACACCTTCAACAAAGTATTTTTGAAGTTTAGGGTAAACCACTAAGATAGGAACTGTGGCAAACATGACACTTGCAGCTTTCAATGATTCTGGAACAATATAAGCACCAATACTACCTTCACCTTGCTGGGTGTCTAACTGTTGATTCGCCGTAATGATTTGGTACAGCTTTAATTGCATGGGATACAAATTCTTATCGGTTATATAAAAGAGTGCATCTTGGAATCCATTCCATCTATCTACCGCGTAGAAGAGGCTTAAAGTTGCGATCGACGGCAAAGAAAGCGGGAGAACAATTCGAAAAAGTATCCCTAGCTCATTACAACCATCAATAGATGCCGATTCTTCCAAGCTTTCTGGAAGTGATGAGAAAAATGTTTTTAGAATTATCAAATTGAACACACTCATCGCACCAGGCAAAAGCAAGCTCCATACGGAATTCATCATGCCTAAATTTTTCACCAACATATAACTTGGTATTAATCCACCGCTAAAATACATCGTAATGACCAAAATCGATAGAAAAAAGCTTCTTCCCTTCAATCTCTTCTTTGTAAGCGGATATGCAGCACATATCGTTAAAAACATACAAATGAGTGTATATACAATGGTAAGCACAATAGAATACCCCAGCGTATAGATCATTTCTACATCACTTAAGATCGTTTTATAGGTCTCGAGTGTGAATTCTACCGGCCAAAGTGTTACCTTCTGTGAAACAATGGCACTATTGGAACTCAGAGAAAGCGCAATCATATATAGAAATGGGACGAGACAGGTAATGGATACGCCTATGATGAATACGATAATAACTAGATCAACGAAGTTAGTTTTCTGCTTCCTCTTCAACAAACTCACACTCCCTACCAAATTCCCTGCTCACCAATTTTTTTGGCAATAAAATTCGCTGTCACTAAAAACACTAACCCTACAACCGATTGAAACAATCCAACAGCTGTTGCTTGCGAGAAATCCCCTGACCCAATTCCGATACGATATACAAATGTACTGATGACATCGGAGTATTCACTTACCAAAGAATTCCCCATGACAAAAGGCCGATCAAACCCAATAGAGAGCATTCTTCCAATTTGCAAAATAAGCAAAATAATAATGGTCGGCTTTATTCCAGGCAAAGTAATATGCCATATTTTACGAAGTCTGCTGCACCCATCCATATCGGCAGCCTCATATAACTCCTTATTGATGCCAATGATGGATGCTAAGTAGATGATTGTACCCCATCCTGCACTTTGCCACACCCCAACCGCTAGATACATGATTAGCCAGTTGGTTTTTTGTGAAAGAAACTCCATGTGACCAATACCAAGGCTAGATAAGACGCTATTTGCCATTCCACCTGAAGAAAACATCAGGTAGACCATACCGCCAATAATGACCCAGGATAAAAAGTGCGGTAAATAGAGAATGGTTTGCGTCACTTTTTTAAATCTGACATGCCGAATTTCATTCAATAAAATGGCAAGTACAATGGGTGCCGGAAAACCTGCTACCAAATCTAGAAAGTTTAAAACAAGTGTGTTCTTAAGCGCACGGTAAAAACTACTTTGTTCAAAAATGAATTTGAATACGTCAAGCCCAACCCATTCGCTCCCGCTAATTCCTTCGAAAATGTTATAATCCTGAAATGCCATCACTACACCGTATATTGGCGCATATTTAAAAATGAATAAGTAAGCCATTGGTAATAGTAAGAGCACATATAGTAGAAAATCTCTTTTTAAATAATATACGATACTGTTCTTTCTTCTTAGATTCATGTTGTCCTGATACTTCCCTAAAACCGCTTTCAACTATATCATCCCTCCCACTACAAATCGGATATCTCATGTAAAAAATTATACTCGCCTGAATTTTTAATAAAATGTATTAATTTAAATTAATTTTGTAATAAATTAACTTTTGAATTAAAAAAAACGTCAAACAGCCCCCACCATGCTGGGGGCTATTATATATGTAAAGGCATTATTCACATTTTTTGGTGATTCCTTCTCTCAACAAACTGTCTCGGGCTGCAGCCGAAATGCCTTTTAAACAACTGATAAAACTGGGCAGGGCTTGTAAAGCCGACTCTACCGCTTATTTCTGTTACCGAACATGTCTCTGTCAACAGGAGCTGTTCCGCTCGTTTCATTCTACGCATTTGCACATAGGACGTAAACGTCATACCCATTCCTTTCTTAAACAGCTTGGCAAAATAACTACTGTTATAGTTCAACTTGCTGCTGATATCAGTAATCTGGCAAGGCGATTCTAACAGCTGTTCAATATAGGCTAACGCTGGACGCAATTTCACGGCTAGTTGATGATCCATCGGTTCAATGATCTGTTCATCATCAATTTGAATCAGCGTGTACAGGAGTTTTTTCAAATTAGCATTTACGGCAAACTCGTAGCCTCTCCCTTTAACCGTTATTTCTCGAAGCATCTGATTAAGGAGCTCATGGATGAGTTGAATGCTTAACGGATATTTCCTCAGCGCGTCATTCAGCCGTGTTAAATTGGCTGATCTACCGGTAAAAGCTGCCTGATAGGTCAGCAACGAAGGGTCCAAGAAAGCGGACATATCCACATGGCAAACGATGTAGATCAATTGAGATTGTACGTATTTGTGAGATCGGTGAAGCTCGTTCGAGCCTAACATCACCACATCGCCGGCTTGCAATGTGTATGTTTGCTGTGTTGTCTCAATGGTCATCGTGCCCTTCAGAACTGTGATCCACTCTACTTCTTCATGGTAGTGCCAGGGACCGTATTGAATGGACACTTGGATTGGATGTCGAATGGTCCATATTTTCATCCTGAAATTCGGGTCTGCATAATCGACTTGTTCGTTATCGTAAGCGGTCAAATTCACTGCCATATTGTTATTGTCCTTTCTTCCATGTACTCCTGCTATCATATCACGAATGTCCGTTTTCAAGACAAAATGATCCGCTATCAAGAGGCTTTTAGCCTTCAATTATTTTAAAATAAAGAGAATACAACATCTGTAAAAGGAGCGATGATCCATGCATGAATTTGAGAACCTCCCCACTGACCATGACCTAAGACTGCCTGCTTGGGGACCTTACACCAAACAATATATGGGTATTTCCCATATTAATGATCAATCGAGAGGTGTGCGCTTTGATCTAAGTTTAATGCCGGGCTTCTATCGAAGAAAAATAGATATTCCCAGTGTCCTTTGGGAATCCGGCTATCATCCGTGGGAAGCTACGCCAGATTACAGCTTCTTTGCCCATCGTCACGAACTGGAATGGAAAGATCGTGTCTACGCGGATATTTCCTTCAGTCGGATCGACGATCAGAGCCGTCTCATCCGCGCTGCTTTGGCCAATCAGACGGAGCATCCGCAGAATCTAGTGCTGCACTGGATGGCTTCCCTTCAGCCGCCTCGGCTCCCGGGACACGGTGAAGTACATGTATTCACTGATGCACAGCTTCCTGAAGACGCCAAGTGGGTGGATGCGCTAGATTACAGCGAATTGACTTTCGCACAACCGCGACCATCCGATGGATTGGTCTATGACGGATTTATACGTGGAGAGATTCGTGGACAGCATTTTACAGGCGGATCGGCAATCGGATGCCAATTCGGAGGGGATGCTGAAGACATGCTGCGTTATGAGACGACTCTCACAACACCCTTACAGGATGGTAAGTTACTGTTACGCTATCAAGCGGCGCAAGGTGGAGAACTTGAGATTGGGCTTGGGCATCAGCGATATCGCCTTTCTTTGGAGCCGTCCAATACATTAATCATAGCAGAGCTTCCCGTGGGAATACTTGCTGCTGGCAAAGTCACTATTAGCATGCATACTTCGGGCTCAAGTCCAATGATCATTGATGGATTCACACTTATTGAGCGCAGCGCATGCAAAGATGTCACTTTCCTTGATCGACCTTGGCAGATTGAGCCTGAATTACTTGCAGGTCCTGTTCCGAGCAGTCTTATTCTTCGTTATCCGGACAGTCCATGTTTTTATGGCCTTCTGTGGGACTATTCAGATGCCCAGATTCGACAGTTCAGAAATGATGAGCTGGATCGCTATGCCCGCCATACCGTGCATAATCATGTCGATGACATTTTGCAAGGAAATGGAAAGGGACACTACACCAATGTGTTTATGCGCCCCATTCATTTGATCCCAGGTTCCTCTATGATTCTTCACGGTATGGTTTGCTCTGGGACTTACGAAGAAGTGCATGGCTGCATGTCCAACTTTACACTTGACTATGATAAATGCGAGTCTATCTACCAAGCTGAACGTACTAAGTTGAATCCGCCTCCTTCCTATCCATCCGGTGATCGCTATGCGTTCAGCCAGCAACTCATGCGTGCCACTCTGCTAACGAATACCGTCTATCCCGTCTATACGAAACGTACATACATAAGGCACAGCACGCCTGGCCGATGGTGGGATTCGCTGTATACGTGGGATTCCGGATTTATTGGACTTGGCTTCTCCGATATCGATACTCGGCGAGCACTGGATTGCTTGAATGCTTATATGACGGAGCCAGGTGACTCTCAAACCGCCTTCATTCATCACGGCAGCCCCGTACCTGTGCAGCATTATGTGTTCCAGGAGTTGTGGAATCGCGGACAATCTCCTGACTTTCTGCAACATTTTTACCCGCGATTGCGGCAATATTACTTGTTTTTAGCTGGAAAGACCAGCAGTTCAACGACCAATACACTACGTACCGGCCTATTGAAAACATGGGATTATTTCTATAACTCAGGGGGCTGGGACGACTATCCACCACAAAAATACGTGCATGAGCACAACTTGGAAGCTGCAGTTGCTCCTATCATTACAACGAGTCAAGCGATTCGAATCGCCAAAATTCTTAAGATGGCGGCGGCAATGTCTGATGATTGGCAAATGGATATTCGGGGATACGAGGAGGATATTCGGCTATGGAGCGGTGCGTTGGAAGCCCACGCATGGGATGAACAAGCCGGTTATTACGGCTATGTTGTACATAATCAGCAGGGCGATTCTGAGGGCCATCTGTATCATGCTTCTGGGGCTAATTATAATATGGGGATGGATGGCCTCTACCCGTTGGTTGCTGGTGTCTGTGATCGCGATCGTGCAAACCGTTTAATTACTGTACTGTTCGATGATGGCCGCTTCTGGACACCAATTGGCTTATCAACTGTTGACCAAAGCGCACCTTATTATCGAGCGGATGGTTATTGGAACGGTGCGGTCTGGATGCCGCATCAGTGGTTTTTCTGGAAAACAATGCTCGACTTAGGTCGGCCAGACTATGCTTTCCGCATAGCCAATACCGCTCTAGAATGTTGGAAACGTGAGACCGAGGCTACTTACAACTGTTATGAACATTTTATCGTACAGACAGGACGTGGCGCAGGATGGCATCATTTCGGCGGTTTATCGGCTCCAGTCATCAATTGGTTCGCTTCCTATTATCAACTAGGCAAAGTTACTATTGGATTCAACGTGTGGATGCTGCAACAACAATTCAATGAAGAATTCACGGAATATCGTGCGGAATTTCACTATGCTGGGGAAGCTGAACAGCCATTTAGCATGCTGGTCAATCTAACTGAGGGAGTATCGTATATGGTTGTTGGTACGGGTTGTAACGTACAAAGCTCGCTTCAAACCAGCGGAGGATTGGCATTGATCATAATTGACTGCTTGCCACGTGCGGAGATATCGATTCAACCTGTTGAATGGTAATGAAATAATAGTCATAAGAAGGGCTCCCGAGGATTGTCTCTCCCGCATCAGTCCTCGGGATTATCCCCCGACTTACAGCGGAATTTCTGAAAAGTCCACACAAAACGGATGATTCTCTTCATTTAAACAATATTCTATGCGCTGCCTGAAATTTAGAAAAGTCACCATCTCTAAGGCTTTTTCAATTGGGAAGAAGCCTACTTCAAGAGACTCAGAACTCGTTGTCAACTCTCCTCCGATCGGTCTACCTAAGAACATCGTGTTACAAATATTCTGAGTGACATTTTGAAAAATACCACAAAATTTGGTTACCTCGATATCAATTCCACTCTCTTCCTTAGTTTCCCTAATCGCTGCATCTTTTAACGATTCGCCTTCTTCAACCACGCCTCCGGGCATTTCCCAACCTCGTTCGGGGCCTTTGATTAATAAAATTTCGTTACGCTCATTAAGTACAATTGCTGCTGCAGAAAGAAAATGTTTTGGCGTCATCTAAGTGACCTCCTCTTTTTATCTATGTCGAGACCTACCATCCCTAATCATCAAAATACCCGAAATCAGATACATAACTGAAGTAATTCCAAACATTTTAAACAAACTTGGTGTCATTGCGGTATATAGGCTTATAGGAAGTGACCAAACAAATGCTATTAACATAAGTGATGGCCTTCTAATAACGGACCCTAACAATGCTACACTTGCTGGAATAAAAAGCGTAAATAAAGTAATGACCAAAACGTCATTCTCGACATGCTCATGGGTGTATGGATTGAACAAAGCGAATATTATCCAAAGGAACATAGAAGCAATAGAAGCGAGTAAACCAATGAGCTTCGTTATTTTCATTCCCATTCCCTCCACGATAACACCTCGTTGTTAGACTTCATTTAAGTATTGGTCTATCCTACGATTATTCTTTATAATCAGACACTTCATCTTATCCTGACGGAACATATCCAAAATCTTTGGTTTACTCTTCATTTCGAATCCCGCATTCCATTCAAACATTTTTATGAAAATTTGATACGCTCCAAATGGTTGCATACATTCCACTTCAAAGCTCCAGGAAGTTCAATCCGTTGCAATTCTCCAGGTTTATTTCGTGTCTGAACCACAATTTGGATGGATCCATTAAAGGTTTTTTCAATAATTGCACGAGAATTAACTAAAAACATCCGTCATCACAGCACCTTTCTTTTTCTACTATTTAAATTTCTAGATTATCCCAGCAATCCCTCCCTAACCAGCAATCGATTACGAATTCCCATCAATTTAAGCATTCATTTGTGCAAATTTCGCAATGAAAACGATTTCGTTATACCTCAAAATAAAGAAGAGATCCATATCGAGGACTATCGAAGGAGTTCCATCCCCATGACGAATCCTAAAAAGTTAAGTTTGTTTGCTATTACATGGCCTTTATTTATTGAATCGTCACTTCTCGTGTTTATGCGAACCTCTGATACGTTCATCGTCAGTCATGTGTCGGATGAAGCCGTCGCCGCGGTTGGCGTCAGCAACCAGCTTATAATCTTTTTATTCTTACTGCTTCAAGTCGTTTCAACCGGTTCGGCCATCGTCATTTCTCAATATTTGGGCGCGAATAAAGTTAGAGATGTAAAGAAGTTTGCCGCTGGAGCTATTTCGATTAATTGTATTTTCGGCTTCTTCATTAGCGTATGTATCGTTTGTTTCAGCAAGCAGCTGCTGCAACCCTTCGGCTTGGAACCTGCGACATTAGAGCAAGCGCGCATATTTTTATCAATCGTGGGATGTTCCTTATTTATTCAAGCCATCAATCTGACCATTTCGGCCATCACACAGGTGCATGGTTATACGAGATATACAATGATAGTCAGTTTGGGAATCAATCTCGTCAATTTGACCGGCAGTATTTTATTTATTTTCGGTCCTTTCGGCTTTCCTAAGCTCGGTATACCAGGTGTCGCCATATCAGCTGTATTCAGCCAATTGCTCGGACTGGTTATCTATAGCATGATTTTAACGAAAATCGTTCGATTGAACTTATCCTTTCGTGACTTTTATAAAGCAAGATTTGCTGAAATAAAAAAGATCTTATCAATCGGTATTCCCACAGCGGGAAGCCAGCTCATATACGCAATTAGCCAATTGATGACGACCTATTTTATCACTCAACTCGGTGCTGAGATGCTTTCCACTCGGATTTACACACAAAATATCATGACGTTCATCATGGTGCTGGCCATTTCCTTGGGACGTGGAACGCAAATCATCATTGGTCGATTGGTGGGTGCAGGAGAAAAGGAAGAGGCCTACAAGCAATTGTTTCGTAGTTTGATACTTAGTTTATTTCTATCACTTGCCGCGGTTACGTTGACCGTGTTGTTCAGAAAACAGCTGATCGGTATGTTCACGGACAACGTCGAAATTATCACATTAGGTGCATTTTTATTGACCTACGGTTTCCTTTTAGAACCTGTACGCTGTTTGAATATTGTCATTGGAGAAGCTCTTCGAGCTGCTGGTGACGCGAGATTTCTACTCTTTGTCGGCTCAAGTGTCATATTGGGACTGTGTGTCCCGCTAACGTATTGGATAGGTGTCCATCTGGGGTACGGGTTGGCAGGGATGTGGTGCGTGTTCATCATGGACGAAGGGTTGAGAGGACTTCTGTTATTATTGCGCTGGCGGAGCAGAGCATGGGAGAAGAAAGTGTTGGTGAGTAGAGAGGAAATGGCTTAATTGGGGCTGAAAATAGAGGGCTGCCGCGGTCCTCATGATATACAAAAAAAGGGGCTTCTCCCTCCTTCAATGGACGAGAATCCCCCGTGATACCACCTTAATTCTTGTTACCTGACAATGATCGCACGACTAACCCCTTTCATCATATATCCATCAGTTCGGGCATAGCCAGCGCTACTGAAATATTGCACAGCACACCCCGGGCCAAGAACAACATCGTTCTTTCCTCGGCATTCGGAATGTTAGCTGCACGGAAAGCGTCCAAAACCATTCGACGTACTTCCCCAAATCCATGGCGCATCGCTTCCTGGATCGAATCTTCACGAATTGTCTGCGCCTGCATTTGGAGAAGAACTTCATTTTGATTCATGTCCAGGATATCCACATATGCCTGAATTAGATCGGACTCCAATTGTTCTGCTGGTGCAGATTCCACGACCTTACGGAAGGAATCAATCACTCGCGTCCAAGAAACCTCCAGAGCGTTCAGCAACAATGCTTCCTTTGTTGAGAAAAATTTAAAAATATAAGGTTGTGAAATTTTGGCCCTTTCTGCAACCTGTGCAGTTGTTGCACGGTAAAACCCGATTTCCGCAAACACCTCGATAGCCGCCGATATAATGTCCGCTTTTCGATTAACTATGGTTGTATCCATTTTTGCCATCAGAATGCAGCCTCCTTACACCGTTAGTGATTCATCAATAATTATATCATGTAAAATAGTATCAAAACAATGCTACTGTTCGAACAGATTAATACTTACGTAGTCGATCAAACTGCGGCACGCGATCATTCGTTTGCAGCCTCGGCAGTTGTTTTTAGCGCGGCGAGCCAAGCGGTGAGTGAGGAAGTAAGTGCCGCACGCATTCCTTCAGGATCGGCAGCAACAGGAGGACCGTCCCATGACTCAGTGGTGTGCACGACGACTCCGTTGGGGGACGCTTTGAATTCCCACACGTGTACGCCGTCAATGCCGAGTGCTGGGCCTCCCCAGACAATGCGGCGCATAGGGTCTACCTCGCGAATTGTGGAGACAACGGGCAGCTCGTGAGTTACCCAGTTGAAAGAGCTGCCCGCTGCGAGTGGACCGGACATCTGCGCCTGGGTGATGTCTTTCTGCCAGGTAGGCCACTGGTCGATACCTGTCTGTAGCCGCCATACGGTCTGCAGAGTAGCGTCGATAACGATGGACAGGTCAACAATAACCTGAGCGTTGCGATCCACATCGAAGTTGCTCCACTTGGATTTATCCGTTGTTGTTCTATAAATGACCCCTGCAATTAAAATTGATATTAATAAAATAGTGCTGATAAATGCGGTTAACTTAAATGATTTTTTCGACATGTTACATCTCCTTATAAATTAATTTCATTGTTTTTTCCAAAGAATCACTATAACCTCTCAATCAGCGTGCTGCCAATTCTCATAGATCGGGAAGGTTGCCTGACTTGGTTCCAACTCTATATGGCGTAGAGATTCCCACATAGTTCATCATCATGGTCATCCCCATCGAGGCATGCCCGAGATTATGACAATGCGCCATCCATAAGCCTGGATTATCGGCAATCAGCTGCACCTCGAAGGTTTCGCCATCTTTCAACAGAAGCGTATCCAGAGAGACGGGGCTGCCCTTCAATGGAATTCCGTTTTTGCTAAGCACGCGGAAGGTATGGCCGTGGGTATGGAACGGATGATCACCGCCTCCTTCATTGACGAGCGTAATATTCACGCGCTCTCCCTCCTTCACGTTCATGGGAGGGATTTCGTGGAACGAACGGCCATTTATCGTTTTGACGAAGAGGGATTGGCCAAGCCTTAGTTCGAAGCTGCGGTCAGGCACGTTCTTGCTGCTAGGATCGTCCTGCAGCGGGGTGCCATAATCGACGAACGAGAACATCGCCCCGCCTTCCGTCGGTTCCGGTTCGCTGCCACTGCCGATCGTAATCGACAGACCTTTAGCCGTTTGATTTCTTACGATGACCTTACTTGATTCGGGAAGCTTGATGAGCAGATCGTAGCGTTGGCCGGCTCCTACAGGAATATTCGTGCCTTTCAAGAGGCCGGGTTCATGTAAATCGTGACCGTCCATCGCAATAACTTGGAAGGGCGCTCCGTCGACCGAGAAGTTCAACGTTTCATTGTCTCCATTGGTTAGCCTCAACCTTACTTGTTCGCCTGCTTTACCAGGCACGTTCAGTCCTTTAGCGCTGCCGTTCAATAGCATACTAGAATCTAAACGTTGATAAAGTGCTGTTACTTCCTTCACAGAAGAGAGAGAAGCAGACTTATCAAGGGGATCGACGATAATCGAGCCAAGGAGGCCCTTCTTCGCCTGAATCGAGCTCATCTGATGGGAATGATACCAATAAGTACCTGGCGCCGACGCGACAAAAGTATACGTAAACTGTTCCCCGGACTGCACAGCGTCCTGCGTCACCCCCGCAACGCCATCCTGCGAGCAAGGAACATTAATCCCGTGCCAGTGAAGCGTAACGCCATCCTCGATGTCCTTGTTGTGGAGCGTAACGACGACGCGATCGCCTTCTGTGACGCGAAGCTCAGGACCCGGAGAAGTGCTGTTGAAGGTCCATGCATCGACCGCTTTTCCATTATCCAGCTGCAAAACCGTCTTTGCTGCCGTCAGATCGAACTTGCGGGTCGATCCTGAAGTCTCTTTGGCCACAAACGAGCCACAAGAAACGCCTGTCACAGCATGCATATGCATGCCAGTTTCGGAATTCGTGCCTGAGCTATGCTCATGGTTGGCCATATTGACCTCTATCGGTTTCTGAAGCCTCATTTGCCAGAAATACATGCTCATCATCACACCGATTAGGAGTAGCAAAGGGACTCCCAAATAGTACAAACGTTTAGAGCTTTTCTTCTTAACCATGGCTGATCACCCTCTAACTCGTTTAGTAATTGATTCATCAATATCATCATGACTTAACAAGGAAGGCCGAACTACCTGCAGGACAATAACCGCGCCTATGATGGCGAATGCCGCCGCTCCGAGGAACACCCAAGCGAAACCACTAGTCAACGCTTGCGGCTCGGCTATTCCATTACTCAATAAATCTCTTGTTCTGGTCGACGAGATGGTTGCTAATACAGCAAGCCCAATAGCACCACCGATTTGCTGGCTCGTATTGACTAGTCCGCTGGCCATACCAGCTTCGCTGTCGTCCACTCCATGGACCGATAACTCCGTCCCAGCGACGAAAGCTCCTCCCAATCCGATTCCGATCACGACACTAGGTCCAAGCAAATGTGCGGCAAACGATGCATCACTTGGCGCCAAAGACAGCCAGATTAAACCTGCGGCGAGCAAAAGTAACGAAGAGGCAAGCGTGCGTCGCGTTCCGAACTTCTTAACAAGTGCCGGTACGGCTCCCGCTATCACAACCAGCGCTCCAGCGAGCGGAAGCTGCGTAAGTCCCGCCTTCATTGCGTCATAGTGAAGCACCTGCTGCATATAGACCGAGAGTGCGAAGAATAGTCCAGTTGTCGCACCTCCGATAAGGAACATTGCGAGATTACCGCCTAGTACAGATTTGTTACGAAAAATGCCAAGCGGCACGAGCGGGTTTGCCGCACGTCGCTCAATGCGTACAAACGCGGCGAGCAGCATGAGCGATACACCTGCAAGCGTCAACGTTAGTGGCGATGTCCAACCCACTCGTTCGATTTCAGAGAGAGCGAATACTAAGGTTACGATGGCGGCGGTAACCGCGGTTGCACCCGGCATATCCAAACTTGCACGTTCGCCTCGCTTATCTTTGGCAATGAGAAACGGTGTTGCAAGGATAACCAATAAGCCTACAGGAACATTCACATAGAACACGGATGACCACCCGAAAGAAGAAGTCAGCACCCCACCGAGTAATACGCCCGCGGCGCTACCAATTCCAGCAACCGCTCCCCAGATGCCAAGTGCCTTCGCCCGATCCTGCGGATCCATGAAAAGCTTGGTGAGAAGAGCTAGAGCCGCGGGAGCGAGAAGAGCTGCCGAAGCACCTTGCACCGCTCTTGAAGTCAACAGCCACGCTCCCGAGTTCGCGAATCCAGCTGCTGCAGAAGCGACCGCGAATCCAGCAACTCCAGCCATAAATAACCTGCGATGTCCGTACCTATCGGAAAGTCTCCCGCCCAGAAGCAGCAACCCTCCGAACGGCAATACGTAAGCTGTGATCACCCAACTAAGCGTAGAAGTATCCAGGTGAAGTTCCGCCCCCAACGACGGAAGAGCAATATTTACGATGGATGCATCCAGTACGACAAGGAATTGTGCAAGCGCAAGTGCGATAAGCGCCCACCAACGATAGGGGATTGCTCGCGATGACGTTGACATTTGTTGAGACTTGGAATTCATCATACTTCCCTCCTTTTTTGTTATTGATTGATTAATAACTATTTACTAAAAAATTTACTTATGCCTTTTCTCACGTATCCGACGATTTTCACATCATTTTCGAAAGCTGAGCGAGCCAAGATTTCCTTTCCGCAGCGGTCGAAGCATGCATTGAATCGAATACGAGATGATGAGTCACTTCGAGGCCGCAATACGTGAGAATTCCTTCATCTATCGTAAGCCGCAGAGCATTCCCCATGCCGCTTGCTTCGTATTCTTCTTGAGACTTATCTTGCGTATGGATGATCGTCGCTTTCATTCCCGCAAGTAACCCAGTTTTAATTCCTTTGTCATACTTGTAGGCGAATCCGTACGAAAATACGCGGTCTATATACCCTTTCAGCATCGCAGGTATTCCCGTCCACCATAACGGATATATGAACACGATATGATCCGCCCACGATACATAGGCTTGTTCACGAACAATATCCTCTCCCACCCCACCGAGCATTTCGCTTGCGCCAAGGGCGGGCTGGAAACCCATGCCATATAAATCCCGAACGATAACCGCTTCCCCTTCCTGTAGATAATTATTCGTGACCGCGTCCAAAATCGCATGATTGAAGCTACTCTTTCTTGGATGTGTATAGATGATTAAATGATTCATATGATGCCTCCCGAAATTTCATTTAGTGATTGATCAATTACTTGGAATCGAAAGAGATTCATTCTTTTTCTGCAACTCGTGAACTGTAACCGTGATTCCATCTTCAAAGGACGTTGCACGCACCGGACCAATCAACCGCTCGTATTTATCTCCGCTCAAGACAAGCGGCTCTTCTGTCAAATAAAGCATCTCCACAATCTCCTTCATTACGGGTACAGCCATTCCGAGCAGGGACAGTCCAACTCTTCCCAGTGGTATGACTGACTTCGCGCTACCACTTGCACGCTGGGCAATTTGCACGATTTCATTGCCCGAGATCAAGCCCGCGCCAGGAATATGCCAGTTCTGCCCATAGGCGTCATCCCTGCGCGCAAGCTCCGCGATCATGAATGCCGCGTCCGGTAAATAGACGAACTCGCGGGGAACACGCATATTACCTATAAAAAAGGCCATCTTGCCCGCTGCGATAGCAGCAAGTGTCGAACCCAGATACGAAGCCTCGTTGGCCGTTGGACCGTAATAATCAGGCAAGCGGACGATCATAACCTTAGCCCGGTTATACCGTATATCGAATAACATCTTCTCGTACGCGAGTCTGGTCTTCCCCTTCTTCGTATGCGGCTGCTTCGGATGCTCCTCCGTCGCTCGAACCATCTGTCTTCTTCCATAGGGATAGATGCCGTCAATCACGACTATTTTTATGCTCAGCCGATCAGCGGCCTCCATCAAGGATTCGCCTAGAGGAATTAGCTTAGTAACCATCTCGTTATATGGTACGTTAGCGCAGTGGAACATGACGTCCGCACCTCCCGCAGCAGTGACGATATCATCTGGACGAAAAGCATCACCTACAGCAATCGTCAAATGCTCGGCATAACCCAATCTAGCCCGAAGATCCTCCAATTTCTGGCGAGATCGCCCGAAAGCCACCGTCTGAATTCCTCGCTTGACCAGCTCTTCCACAACCGAAGCACCCGTGCCACCCGTTGCTCCTACTACAATTGCTTTTTCCATAGGAATCACCTCTTTTTTATATTTGTAATTGATCAATCACTAACTTAAAACCAATATACCATGTAGTTATTGATCAGTCAATAACAATAATTGAAGCAGTCCTCTTATTTTGATACATGTCCAGAAAATCTACATTAGACTGCTTGAGAAAAGGCAACCAATCCACCTGGACTGACTGCCTTTCATATTTTTATTGAATTCTCGTTTCTCGTTACCAAAGCTTGAATCTGAGCAAATGATCGGTCAAATGCTCTTTCTTTAAGATTTCAATCTGCTTGTTCCCTATTAGATCGTAATGTGGATATTCTTCACGAAAATGTATGTAAGCTGGATTTAAACCATTCGCCAAGCACCATTCCTTCAATCGTTCTAGATCACAGCAGCCCACCTTCGTGATCGTCTTCACTCCTGGAAAACGAGGCTCTACCCAATAATGCGTCAAAAAGGCAATTTTTCCCTGTGAGCATTTGCTTTTCCATTCATTCAGTTCATGTCTGGATATTCCGAAAGCCATGTCATCAATCTCCTAATCGGTGCAGCTTAGCTGTAAGCATGTGCCAAGAGGCAGCCAACTATTCTAGCGGCAGCCTCATTTTTTTATGTATATCGTTCTATAATTTCGCTAACACATTGTTCTATATTCTTATTTGAGCAATTCAGGATAAAATCACTGTATTGAATATATAAAGGAACTCTTTCCTCGTAAACATCCTCAAGGCTATTTCCTTTCTTTATAACAATGCCTCTAGTTGTTACATTTATTAGTCTCCGCTGAATTTCTTCATATGGGACATGTAAATAAATAATCTGACCATCCTGTTTAAGAATATTCATAGCCTTTTCTGAATATATAACACTTCCACCCGTAGATATAATGCAATTTTTTAGTTGCAATTCAGACACAGTGCTTTCTTCGATTTCCAAAAATTTCTGGATACCATCATTATCAATGATATCTTGTAACAACCTTCCTTCATGTTGTTGTATAACAATATCTGTATCCACGAAATCCATTTCTAAAGCTTTTGCAAGCAAAACACCTAAGGTGCTCTTACCAGCTCCAGACATTCCTATAAGAACTATATTCATTTAATTCCTCACTATTATTATTGAGATTGGCTACGTTAATCCATTCGGCAATCTTCATAAATATTCCTTCAATAAGTTGATTACATAATTTTTTTAGTAAGAATGATTTCTAACGGCTCGTTTTCAAGTAACAAACAGCCTGAATCCCGATAACCTAATTTTCTGTAGAAGTGTTGTGCCTCTTCATTAGCCAAAGTAGAAGTCATTACCAATTTAAAACCCATATGTTTCATTTTTTCTTCCCAATATAGAACTACTTGCTTACCTATACCCTGACCTCGATTTTGTTCATCAACCCATATCATATTCATGAATGGTGTGTTGTCCCAGAAATACCCGTACCTCATCCATCCGATATTATTTTCATTTTCGTCTCGAAGAATATATATTTCATTTCTCTTAATTTTGTGCAGTAGTAAGCTCTGTAGAATGTGATGGTCACGTTCTTTTAAATATCCATAGTCAGAATTAGTTGCAATAGCAATTTCCATTTCTTTTCACTCCTTATGTACTATCTGCAAGGCAAGTTTAAAAAAACCTCCAGTTTGGGTTGATCCTTTCATTATTAGGAAATCTTTCTTACCGCGAACCACAATTCAACGTAGTTAAGTCCATCTCTGCCTCCATAGACTTCGAATTCCAACCCTTCCACCTGCTCGTATCCCGCCGTTGGCAGCCATTCCGAATAGAAGCGGCGGTAAAGCGACTCGATGGAATCGTTAAATTGATTCCATGTAAACAGTTCGGATGGGAATATAGCCCAAGTGTGTGAAGGGATCGTGATTTCTAAATATCCATCTGTTTTACTGGAATAGCTCTTGAATGAACATAGCATATATGGAAACGTATCTTTTTCGGTTTTTCGATAGCTGCAAACTGCATGTACTTTAAATAAATCCTTGCTCAGTTCTACAGGCAATTCCCCCGCATTGTCAGCAAGTCTCTCTACCTCGCCGTTGGCGTGGCATTGTTTCCAAAATCCCCCAGGGGTAGTCAATCCTTCCCCACTTCCACTAGTTTGAAAAACTCTTTCAATGCCAAATACTTGGAATGCTTCTTTGGTCTCGATCCGATAATTCATCGCTTCAGCACCTTTGATTGAGATAAGGAAGGAAAGCCGAGGATAGGCTTTCAAAGCGACGCCTTCTTGACGGGCCATAGCCGGATTAACACGATGCATCGATTGAAAAGCTCTTGCGAAAGAAACCGGTGAATCATAGCCGTATTTAAGGGCAATCTCAATCACTTTCGCATTGCTATTTAATAAATCAATCGCTGCCAGAGTAAGCCTTCTGCGCCGTATATATTCCGCCAATGTTACATCCGTAATGAAGGAAAATAGTCTTTGAAACTGATGCGAGGAACAGCAAGCTTGACTTGCTATCTCCGATAGGTCAATTTCTCCAGATATATTCATTTCGATATAATCTATTGCCCGATTCATCCTCGTAAGCCAATCCATTCCTTTCCCTCCTCTCAATCGAAGTATAAAGTAACATCGACTTCGTATCGCAACTTTTTATGCACAAGTAAGTTAGTCCATCATTTCATAAGGTACCATTATCCCTAGGATTCCAGCCCTGTCTAATTACCATTACAACTTTGTTATTGAACGGCTCAATATATGGGGAATTTACCCATAATCCATTAATGATGAACGGTTAAAGTAAGAATCCCCTCGTTTATTCTCCGTCTTTTAGTGCTATTTTTGAATACAGAAACTATTTTCAGTTCTTTAAATCATTGAAATTATCTATAAAATAACCAACTGATTAAATATGAAGTCAATACCTCCAGGACCGCTAACCTCGATATATTCCTCATCTCCAATTGCAACTGGATCAAACGGATCAAAAACTAATATCAAGTTTAGATGCCTCCCTAAACCTTTAATTTTATATTACCATATATTGGAGCTAATCTGCCCGTAAGAAAAGGCGGCGTGCGACGAGCGACCGGGACTTTCCTTGCGCACAATATTTGTGCGCTAGCGTGCGACGAGCGACCGGGATACTTTTCTAGCGCACAATTTTTGTGCGCTAGCGTGCGGTGACCGACCGCCATACTTCTCTTGCGAACAATATTTGTGCGCTAGCGTGCGATGACCGACCGCCATACTTCTCTTGCGCACAATATTTGTGCGCTAGCGTGCGACGAGCGACCGCCATACTTCTCTTGCGCACAATATTTGTGCGCTAGCGTGCGACGACAGACCGCCATACTTCTCTTGCCACAATATTTGTGCGCTAGCTTACGATGACCGACCGCCATACTTCTCTTGCGCACAATATTTGTGCGCTAGTGTGCGACGAGCGACCGGGATACTTTCCTTGCGCTTTACTTCCTATTATTTTGAGAAAAGGCTGCCAATCATGCTGGCAGCCTCATCTTGGTTCTCTATGTAACTCTCGTTTTGAAGCAACAAATCCAATAACGCAGACTTATAGCAGTAGCCAAAGCATGAATATAGTGTCATACGTATATCAACTAACTCCCATGAATTGTTACTATCTAATATATAAATTTCATCTTCTCATATTTATCAATGACATCTGCTATCACGTTAATGCAGATCGGCTTGCTGATGTAGGCATCCATACCTTCAGACAGATATTTCTCACTGTCACCTTTAATAGCGTGAGCTGTCACTGCCACAATGTACGGGCGTTTCTTACCGTTTAACATGTCATTAATTAATTTCGTCGCCGTTAATCCGTCCATCCAAGGCATTTGAATATCCATAAAGATGATATCATAAGGATAACGCTTAACTGCTTCCACCGCTTCTTTGCCGTTATGTACTAAGGTCGTTTTGTGCCCGAGTTTCTCTAACATTTTCTTTATCACAACTTGATTCACTTCATTGTCTTCAGCAATCAAGATTTTCAAGGATTGTTCCGTTGAATTTTCGACAATGTCATCAGGTTGGGGCCACATATCATAGTGTGATGAGTCTGCTTGATTCGATTGGACCCCCAAGTTCGCCGTGAACAGGAAAGTTGATCCTGTTTGATCTTTGGATGATTCATGCCAGATTTCACCGTCCATAAGCTCAACAAGCTTTTTACAGATAGCTAATCCTAAGCCGGTCCCCTCTGTTCGCCGAGTCATAAAGTGATCAACTTGATAAAAGGGATCAAATAAATGACCTACTTGTTCCTTCGGTACGCCGATACCTGTATCCTTGATGGCAAATTGAAGACGTACTGAATTCTGTTCTTGCGACACAGGTTCAACACTGATCGAAATCGCTCCGTTCGGCGTGAACTTTATGGCATTGCTGAGTAAATTCATCAAAACTTGTCTCAACTTCGTAATATCACCATGAACCAAGTCAGGAACCTTAGGCGATATCAATGTCGTGATCTCCAAATTTTTCTCATGAGCTTTAGACATGACCAAATTAAGCGTTTCTGATAAAATATCTCTCACATTCAAAGGTTCTTCCATTAATTCGGCTTTGCCGGATTCGATTTTGGAGAAGTCCAGAATATCGTTGATAATCATAAGCAGCGTAGCGCCACTCTTTTTAATAATTTGAACATATTCAATCTGCTCTTCATCCAATTCGGTCTCTAGTAGCACATCCGTCATACCGATAACCCCGTTCATAGGCGTACGGATTTCATGACTCATCATGGCCAAAAACTCGCTTTTGGCTTTATTCGTCTTTTCGGCGGCTTCTTTCTCAATAATCAACTTCTTCTGCTCCGTCATGTCTTTCGCTATAATGTAAAAGCCCTTCGTCTGGGTCTGGATGATGATTGGAGCTAGCGTTACCAACACTTCAACTGAATAACCATCCTTGTGTTGAATCAACGTGATTTCTTTTTCAACTCTTTCGATTTCTACATGATCGTTTAAAGCTAGAAGCAAATTCGTTGAATTTTTTTCACCGATTAGTTTGGACATTCCACTGCCGATTAACTCTTCAATGAGATATCCGGTCATGTGTTGTACCATATTATTGCCATTGATAATAATGCCGTCCAAACCAAAAGAAATAATAGCATCGTGGTTGTATTTCTTTAGCGACGTATACCGCTCAATACTTTCTTGCAGCTTTAGCTCTGCTAGCTTGTTCTTGGTTACATCGATAAATTGAGTAATATAGTATAAAGGCTTCCCGTCATTCTTATCACGAACTAATGAAACATAGACGGAGGTCCAAACGATATGGCCATTTTTATTATAGTACCGATTTTCTAATTCAAATGAAGGAATTACGCCATCCAATAATTCTGTTAGTAAACCTCTGGTATTGTTCTTATCATCAGGATGTCGAATATCATCTGGCGTAAAGTTCATGAATTCTTCTTTCGAATAGCCGAAAATATGGCAAACCGCAGGGTTAACATTCATCCATTTGCGATCCAGAGAGATTAAAGCGATCCCAATCGGTGCATTTATATATAAATGCTCAAATAAAGCTTCAGGGTCAAATAACTTTAGATCCTGCATCAACGTATTCCTCCTTTTGAATTAACGCGATAGCAGCCTCTTCCTTTTCCCTTGGCAGCTACTCCTATATTACCATAAAAGGAGTAGCTGTCCGTTAGCTTAATCTATCTAGGTTTCCTAGTACCTCGTATACGCATAAAGTTGCGCCCACAGGCCTAGTCCCATTTGCGATTGTACACGATATCCGCTCTGTTGCAACGCCATTCCTCCTGCGTTATGTTGGGCAATGCCTGTCAAAATACCATCAGGCGTCAAATATGTAGATAGCTCCAGGAAATTATGCCGGGCCAGCGTCATGTACTCGTTCGGCAACAATTGACGACTAGCAGCCAATGCAAATGCAGCCGAAATCCCTGCTGATCCCGAAGTATCAATGCCTGTCGTGGCATCATCCAGGAAGCAAGACCACAATCCGTCAGGCTGCCTCCACGCTACGGCCACCTGAGCAATGCGAATAATTTCAGCCTCTAACTCAGCCATTCCTGCCAGATTCGCGAATTGAGAATCATTCAGCTCGATGCAAGTTTTGACTAAACCTAGGCAATACCAAGCAAAAGCCCTCGCCCAGCTGCGAAATGTATGTTCTTGTGATTTCCGATGATAGCGCAGGAACACATGCTGCTCGCGTGCCAGGCAATCTCGTCGTAGCAGGATCTGCGCAATAGCTTGCTCCGCCATATCTTGACGGTTAAATTGCCTCGCTATTACGGCAAGCGGGTACGCCACTGTATATGAGCCTTCTGCTGTGACCATGTCCTCATCAATGACAGCGCCACCGTTCCTGCGACCTGCAGCTTCAAAAAATTCAAGCGCTTTGAGAATCACAGGATGATCCCTGCGGTATTTGGCAATGACTGCCAGTGGCAGGGTTGCTTCAATCGTTGTAAACGTACCGTCAGCCTGTTGTCCGTGCAAGTCCTCATAGAGCAAATCTCCCTGCTCGTTAAAAAACTGGCTGAAATGCAAATCCAAGATGGGATTCACTCGCTCTTCCCCCAGAATCGGCTGTAAACTGTGCAGCCCATCCAACACACATCCCTCCATCCACCCGAAAGGTTGTAACGAGGATAGTGAGAGCATCGTATTCAAAGCTTCATCGACACGTGAATCTGGTTCTCCTATCAACAAGTGTGGAGCGAATAGCACACGTTCCGTCACATCATCATGTGCATCAAATACCCAAAGCGGCTCCTTGCCACCTATGAGCTCAAGTCGCACTCCCTCATTTAGCACGGCTGCAGTCTGTTCCTCCGTTAGCAGAAGCTCAAAGGGCTGAAATACATAGGCATACCGAATATCTATGACTCCAATCCGTTCATTGGATTGACACAAGATTACATCAACATTCTGGGCATCCCGATAATCTAATGCGATTGAGATCCGCAAACGACTGCCTTGTCCTGCTGCTTGCTTTAACTGATCCTCTTGCAGGTGCCATGTCAAGGTTAGTTGCTCCTGACCTTCTCCCAAGTGTACCGCACGCCACCCTCTTGCAATCTGTTTTCCCTCAGGCAGTAGAGTCTTAGACTCGCTGATAACGAGCGCCGGATAATAATGAACCTGTCTCATCTTCCATCCCGCTCCCTATTTGAATTGATCCCGATATTGGCTCGGTGTAACTTGTACAACCTTTTTAAAATTCCGATTGAAGTTTGAAGGCGTGCTGTATTGCAGCCTTTCTGCAATATCCGCGATCTTCATATCGGTCTCTTGTAACCAGCGTTTCGCAACTTCGATGCGATGGTTCGACACATACTCTGAGAAATTCACACCGGTATCCTTTTTAAACACACGGCTAATATAACTAGGATGGTAATGAAACCGCGCGGCAAACATCTCGACACTTAAATCCTGATCAAAATGTTCCTCGATCTCTATAATCATCAGCTTTGAAATATTCACATCCTGCTTACGTTGACGCTCCTCCGTCCATGCAAGAAGCGGCCCAATAATCTGTTTCCAGAACCACTCCTCGATCTGCTTGGCCGAATGCATGCGAACCAAAATTTCTGAAGTGAAAATCTCCTTTTGGAAAACTTCTTGTACGGATTCACCTGCATCCTGAACAAGCCCCGTTAAGTTGTTAAATAAACGTCCGATAAAATGCTGATAATCGTAGTGATTCATCTGATTTTTCAGAAAATCTGCAATAATCGCCTGTAATCTTTCCTGCGCCTGCTCTTCATTCGACTGCTTGATAGCCTCCATAATCTGAAATTCAAGCTCTTTCGGATAACGGAACATCTGTGCTTTATTTGGCTCCACTTCGTCAATGAACAGAATGGACTCCGATCCCAGTCTAACGCGATAGGCCAAGGCATCCAGACTTTCTTGATGAGCGAGCGGTGCATACATAAAATTCGAGTACCTCCTGCTAATCCCTATGCTTATTTTCAGATTCAAATATTGCTTAATGCTATTGCGTATTTCTTCCGATTTGTTAAAGACCTGCACTTTTAATGGCGTATCATCTTCTAGGCCGCCACCTAAGAAAAGAAAGACTCCCTGGTTCTGAACAATAGAGCTGAGACGCATGGACTGAGGGACAATTTCTTCGATCATATTATGAATGGCATAAAGCATCAGATCTATATCCTTTTCGGTGTAGCGTGTCCCTTCCATCGTATCAATTTGCAGAGCCAGTACACACCAATGATCCCAATTGATTGGAAAATCATGGCGTTCTAATTGATCTTCCATCGACTCTAGCCGAATATCGCCAGATAGCAGCTTAAACACAAAAAATTCACGCGTTTGGCTGTGCAGAAATACCATTTCCTCTTTTAGCTTCGTACTTGATTTCGTCAAATGAGTCAAATGCTCGCTGATATAGGTCAACTCATTATTCTGCCTCTGTTTGTGATCCGGTTGAATAGAGCGATAGATTCGATTAATTGGTGAATATAACTTATGTGAAAAAAAGAAAGATGTAGTGATAACAAGTGTGATCAAAATGGCTACAAAAATAATCGTATAGAACTTGATGCCATTCGATTTGCTCATCACATACTCCAAAGGGGTAATGGATGCATACATCCAATTGTTATATAGCGCATGATTATAATGAATGACAAACTCCTGGCCATCCTGTTTATAGAAGAAAAAACCTTCCTGCTCACCGCTTGCGAGCATTTGCTGATAATAGTTCTCTGCCTTCACATTTGTTCCGATGTCATGATTGTTCAGGCTGGCGACGACAGATCCTAGTTCATTGATAATCAATGTACGTCCTTTACTGACATCACCAGCAAGACGCTTACTGAGCTCTTGCAAAGGAATATTGATCGAAATAATGCCGTCAGGGTTGATCGCATTCAACGGAATATGCTTAATTAGCTTAAATACATAACCGGACTTCTCATCCTCTGTCAGCTTCCAATAGGAGCGACGAGAGTCATCTCGATAGGAGATCAATAACTTTTGCAAATCATATAGACGTTTATCATGCGTCTCGATCAATGGTCGGTCTTTCATCGGATAGACAGCACCGCCCTCAACAATCCAATCCTGACGGTAACTCATCACATGCACATCTTGAATACCCAATTCAAACACTTGAATATGGACGAGCTCATAGAGCAGTTTCTCAAAGAGTTCATGGTATTCATAGTCAAAAGGTGCATCCAATACCGTTTGCATCGAAATCGCATTCGTCATGACAGTTCCGCTAATCGTTTGTGTCGCTAAAGTATCAATAGTTTTAAGCAAATATTCGACTTTCTCCTTATTCTGCTTCAGGATGAGCCTATTGCTGGCGATAATCTCTTCCTCCAGAATGGCTGAGGATTTATTAAAGGAGAGATAGCCAAGAAGCACAACAGGCAGTATCCCGATAATGCAGCTAAGCAACACTAAGTTTTTGAAAAATCTGGATGTCTGGAATCTACTCATCATAAGCCCCTCGCTCTTCCCCATATTCCTTACACCATTCATCATATCATGGAAGGGAGTAAAGGGGCTGCATCCATAAGATACGCCCCTTTATGCCTTGCTTACTTTTTCTTATAAAGCTCGGAAAGCTCTTTAGCTACTTGATCGCCGCCAACTTTTTTCCATTGTTGGACAGCCGCATCGAAGCCGGCATCATCGATTTTACCCATAATGTACTGTGCTCGCGCATCTATTAGGAGAGTTTTCAACTGCGCGTCCTTCTCTGTTTGGGTTGGCGAAATCAGACCCATGGATGGATCCTGAACGCTTGCGGCAGCAAGCTCGGTCATCCGCTTTTTCAATAATACATCGGTATCTGTCGTACCTGTTGGGTACACAATCGCATCCGTTGTAATCAAGTTTTTGAGGTCGTCTACATTAAATTGCTCTGCTGCTGGCTTTTTGTCATTCTCTTGGGAAATACGGACAAATTCTGCTTTGGCTTCATCACTATTCTCTGTATTGAAGTAACGAAGAACCTCACGAAGTTCTTTTTCTGTCTTAACACTCGTTTTCGGGATCAAAGCACCGCCGAAATGGCCAGCAGCCGCATACGATTTACCGTTGATAGGCGGACTTACGGTCATTGGGTACTTATTTTTGGTATCTGCCATTTGGAGATAGTAGAACGGCACGACAGCATCAATGGATTCGATACTGAGGCCCACTTTATTGTTGTATAAATCTTTTCTAGCTTCATTTCGCACAACGATAGCAAAGTTTTTATTAATTAAATTCTCGTTATACAATTTGCGTATGAAGGTCAAACCTTCTCGATACTCTTTGGTTTCCACATCTTTGACGAAATTCCCACTCTTATCTACCATCCAGTTGTTCGGTGCGCCAAACCATGCGAACATATCAGCTGGGATACCATTTTCATAGAGCATAAGGCCATACGTATCATTGACACCATTTTTATCAGGATCCTTCTCTTTAAATGCTTTCAACACGTTGTAAAATTCATCGATCGTCTTCGGTTCCGCAAGACCCACATTATCCAGCCAATCCTTGCGAATAATCGTACCTATCCGTACAAGTGGACGCGGACGCGGAATCACGTAGTATTTCCCATCAATAGCGAGATTGTTCAAGATGTTCGCATCGTATTTTTTCAAATTGGGAAACTCGTTTAAGTATGGCGTTAAATCCCAGAACATGCCGGACCGTACACCGTTAAGAACCGAAGTAATGAATGGATTTTCAACCATAATCGCTTGAGGCATCTCACCTGAAGTCATCGTAACATTCAATTTCTCGCTGTACACGTTGAACGGCACATACGTAATATCCAGCTTCGCATTCGCGATGCGCTCTGTCTCTTTGACAACAGGCCCATCTGCTTTCGGTGCCGTGTTCGATAAATACACATTCAACATCGACACTTTAGCAGGTCCTGTTGGCGTAGCCGTGCTCGCTGCAGGTCCGGAACTTGCACCTGCACTTGGACTTGATGTCCCCGACGTGTCGGTTGATGATGTACAGCCCGATAGTATAGCGGAAACAGCTAGAACCATCGTGAGTGAGAGCCCCCATGACTTAACCACTTTTTTGCTTTTCACATTTACTCCTCCTTAGTTGTTGAACATATCTATGTAAGGCGGCTGTATGTCTAAGTATAGCCGCTTTGACACCCTTATACCCACATATAAATACCATCTGTCTTCAATTCCAGCTCTGCTTTCTCTAAACTTTCCTGCTCCGCACCTGTGATGTCCAACTTTCCTTGACGAAGCTTGGTCTGAGGATCAACCAGGTGCTCACCTGTCATCAGATCGAATTCCCAGCCATGCCAAGGGCACCTGACAATCTCATTTTCACGTCCAACCTTATACTCGTAGACGAGAGAAGGAAGACGCGTCCCCGTAATGATTCCCTTGCAGACGGGAGCACCGAAGTGCGGGCACGCATTGCGCCATGCGTAATATTCGCCCTTCACCTTATAAATGCCGTATTCGGCATTTTTGACAGTAACAATTTTACAAGTACCTTCCATAATCTCATCTTTTGCAGCTACCCAAACCTTTTCCATTAGAACGTGTTCCTCCTTTCGGCTATCCCTTCACGGAGCCAACTAGGGCACCCTTTGCAAAGTATTTTTGTAAAAATGGATAGACGATTAAGATCGGCAAAGTTGCCACCGTGATCACGGCCATTTTCACTGTTTCTGGGGGTATCGCAGATTCCCCGGCTATCGAGCCCTGCTCGACAAAGCCTGCCTGAGAAACCATGACAATCTGTCTAAGCAGCACTTGGATGGGCCATTTCTCCGTATCGTTAATGTACAGAATGGCATGCATATAAGTGTTCCATTGAAGCACAGCGTAGAACAAAGTTAGTGTGGCAATCGCCGGTAACGAAAGTGGAATAATGATGCGGAAAAGCATACGCAAGTCCCCGCAACCGTCGATTTTCGCTGATTCTTCAAGTTCCTCGGGAATGTTCTTGAAGAAATTAATCATGATAATGAGATAGAAAGCAATAATGGCCCTTGGCAAAATCAGCGACCAATAGGAATTCAGCAAGCCAAGCTCTTTCACGACAAGATAATCCGGAATCATGCCGCCTTGGAAGATCATCGTCACAACAATGAGAAACATGATGCTGCGTCGGAAGTGAAAGCGATTCCTAGATAAGGGATACGCAAACAACGTCGTTAACAATAAGCTTGTCAGCGTACCCGCAACGGTAATCATTACGGTAATCCCTAAACTTTTGGGCAGCGCATTGGTTGTAAAGATGTACGAATAGGCCTTCAAGGAAAACTCCGTTGGAAACAGTAGAAACGATCGTGAGTTATACTCGGCAACAGAGGCAAAGGAACTGGAAATCACATGGATAAATGGTACTACCGTAATTAATGCAAACAAGCTAAGCAGAATGATATTGATTCCATCAAATAAATAATTTCCCCAACGTTTATCCGTCATTTAGTAAAGACCCTCCTCGCCTGATTTCTTCACAAGCCAGTTTGCCAGCACGACAAGGATGAGGCCTACAACACCCTTAAATAGGCCAACTGAAGTCGCATAGCTAAGCTGCCCGTTAACTAAACCCACGCGATACACATAGGTATCGAATACCTCCCCCACATCACGCGTCAACGAGTTGACAATATTGAAGACATGATCAAAACTTGTTTCCAATATGTCACTTATTTTGAGCAAAAGCAGGATCACAATCGTACTGCGTATGCCGGGCAACGTAATGTGCCAAATTTGACGGAAGCGTCCAGCGCCATCCATTTTGGCTGCCTCATATAACTCTGGACTTATTGCCGCCAGCGCAGCTAGATAAATAACGGTTCCCCATCCGCTATCCCGCCAGATGACTTGCAGAATGTACATGGGACGGAAAAATTCGGGATCCATCATGATCGAAAACTTTTCGAAACCTAGCGAGGCAATCCAGGATTGGAATAAGCTTTGTTCCGATTCAAAGATAACAAAAAACATCGCGACAACAACGACCCAAGACATAAAATGCGGAATATAGACGAGCGTCTGAATCCAGCGTTTGAACCACTCACGACGCAATTCATTGAGCATTAAGGACAGTATGATTGGCGCCGGAAAGGCAAAGACCAATTGATAGAACGAAAGCATTAACGTATTGCGCAACAGCATTAAGAAATCAGGATCTGAGAATAAGCGATGAAAATGCTTCAATCCTACCCATTCGCTTCCGAAGAAACCGGTGAATGGCTGGAAGTTCTGAAAGGCGATTATGATGCCGCCCATTGGCCAATATTTAAACAAGATAAAATAGAGAATACCTGGCAAGGCCATAATGTACAGCCAGTGATCACGTCGTATATCTTTGAGCAATGTTACTCTGATGCTGGATGCCTTCACCGATAATCCCCCTCACTTCAAATTCTCCTTCTTATGCAAACCATATAAGGCTGCCGCATTTCCACCTTGAACTTTCTTGCGAAGATCCTTAGGAAAAGCAGAGAGCACCATCTTGGGATGATCGAAATCCCAATGCGGATAATCACTCGAGTATAGAATGCGATCCTCCATCATGCACATCTGAATGAGTTGTACGAGATGCTCCGGCACCTCCGGTTCCTCAATCGGCTGTGTCGTTAAATAGACATGTTCCCGAATGTACTCCGAGGGCAGCTTTGTCAGCCATGGCGTCGTATCCCGCAACGCTTTGTAGTTCTTATCCATTCGCCACATCAGATGAGGCAGCCAAGCGATACCGCCTTCAATCGCGACCACTTTTACACCCGGAAATTTCTCGAAAACCCCCTCACACACCATGCTATTGATGTGCGCCATATAATTGGTCGGGAGAATATTATGCCATTCCATATAGCGTGATGGATAACCGGAAGGTGTCGGCGTTCCAGCTGTACCGCGTCCCTCTGTCCCTGGATGGATGGATACAGGCAAGCCCATCCTCTCTGCTGCTTCATAAATAGGATGAAAAAAACGATTCCCATATAAGCGTGTACTGCCGCTGCACATGATAACTTCAACAATATCCGGATGCCCGCCGATTCGCATAATTTCCTTTGCAGCGTACAAGGGATCCGAATGGTTAATCACCATAGCGCCTTTATAGCGATCATCTATAGATAACCAATGATCAATTAAATAGTCGTTATAGGCGGATATCACCGCATTGCCATAATCGATATCGGGATTGAGCGACATTTCCAGGGCATTTTGCCCTGTTAAAATCACATAATCAAAGCCATAACGTTCAATGTGATCCTTCACCATGAAGACCGGGTCACTGCCAGAGCTAACGCCCTCTTCAGGAATTGCATCTTTTCTCAGCACGCCTACTGGTGAGTAATAAGGTGTACCTACACCTGTCCCAGCGCCAATCCATTGTTGATGCCACGGTTTATCTAAATAAGGAAGCAAATCTTGAGGGTCTCTAATCCCATTGTGCACATCGGTATCAATGAGCATCGACTGTGTAGGTACATGTTGAATATCGTTGTGATTCATCTGTTTTCACCTTTCCTCGTCGTTGTGATGTCCTGCTTGCTATTTATCTTAGCCCGTCGTTTACTTACCGCCTATAATCAATACCTGACAGTCCAGAAACGTAAGCGGCATAAGGTTTTTTAGACGTAAGTAATCCCTACCTTCACACAAATAATCATTACGTGACTACATCACATGACAAAATAAACCTGAGGCTCTGCCTCAGGTCCTTAGTAAAAACCCAATCTGATGTGTATAGGGAGGGTTGTCCATGTTTCAAGGTAAACAGGCGAGCATATTCTTCCCAAACCTAAAGAGTATCGCGAAAAGAGGATGGTTGAATTTTCTAACGGACATGACAGCCTCTAATAGCTAAATATGAGGCCGTTTTGATTTTTAATGGACACCAGAGGCGTTATTGACTGATTTGTGTGCCAACATGCGTGGCAAGGGACTAAATAACCGCCGTGGCGTCCATTAGCATTTGGACTCCCTGCTTTTCTCATTAAATAACGGCCCCCCTGTCCGTAACTCAGAAAAAATGAAAGCTAACCTTGCATCACAACTGGTTCCCCCCTCATCTGCTCTTATCCCAACAGCAACGGTTAACCTAGGTGAAGTCTCCCTACTACCCATTTTTTAGAAAGGGGGGGTCGCTTTCACAACACCCCTAACGTGATTCTCGTAAACCCCAAACATATAAATTCTTATCTTTCAAAAAAGGGCAGTTGTACTCCTCTGCCCTTCCATTTTCAAACTATAGTTTTGTGTTAGGTGAATCCTTACATTCGCGCAGGTTACTTTACAAAATGCCCGTTCTTATTGAACACTATCATGCACGTTGAGAAAGGCTGTCGGTTCTCTCGGCAGCCTCTGATTTGGAGGTTACTTACGTATAGTATCTCTGAAAGCTCAGGAATAGGATTTCTTCACAGTAGTTATATATCGTTAGGCTTCACTTCATTTGTACTTTTCAGAATCATTGACTTTTTCTTTGGATCATATCTGAAATGATAGATGGTAATGAAATCCTGTCCCGCCCCATATCCGCCAGTCACAATAAATTCTCCGCCTACAACTTTGAATGGATGGTGCGGCAATTGGCTTATTGAAGCCCAATTCACTCCTGGTTTTATCTCAAACGTTATCGGAAAAGCCTTCCTATTACTTACTCCGAAAAGGTAAGTTTCGAGACCATGACAATCGGTGTAACGAGGAACATAAGCGAACATATCCATATCTTCCAGAGTAAATGGCTGCATGATGACTGGTGAGTCATTTTGTTGTACAATTTCGAAGTCTATTGGAAATGTACTGATTGGAGTTGCACTTCCCTCAGGTTTGGATTCCCACACCGCCTCATAATCTCCTGTCCAATGGAGATCAGTCTCCACCCCATAACAGCTAGGTGCCCCCAAAGGAGCTATGCTCGCTTTGTTCGCAGGTTTGACGAGTAGTCGTCCATCCAAATGCGTACCTATTGCTCTGATGGAGTTATCTTCTTTCGCTAAGTTTGTCTCTGTAGCAAGCGGAGGCGATACTGGCGTTGAGCTGGGAGGCGATTCAGATGTTGCAGGCATTGGGGAAATGGACGATACAGACGTATCTGCACTATTTCCGCTGTCCCCACATCCTGTGAGCATAAGGACGAGCAATAATAACCCCAGGGTGATCATGTTTTTCATTCTATTAGCCTCCTCTTGCGGCTGGACGCTTTCGAACCACAGTTAGATTAAAAAATAACGCCAATCTTAATGGACGGTTCCCAAAAATGATACAAACAGCTCTTTCTTCTTGTGGTATTCAGGGGAATCAGAGGGCAATAAACCACATGCATACTCTATAACTACTTTTCGACCCAACAGCGTTTTTTCTGAGGTTTTAACACCACAATCTTTGCAGTTAAACCCACATCCGTCTTGTACGTTTTTCCACTTGTCCTCAAAAGCATCTATAGCTCTCTGTTTTGCAAAACTTTCAGTTACCCACGGTGAAAATAAAAACCCTGAGACGATAACAACAAGTCCGGCCACGATAAATATTGTTTTTTTCATTGATTCCCCCCTTACATTATCTGACGTACTCGCTATGTATTTGTTTCGTTCATATTTAATCATTAAACATACACTTTTTAAACTGATCTCACATAAAATTTTAATATTGACTGTCGAAGGTGGAGATTCCTAATGTACGCTAGATTAAGTATGTTTAGATTAAGACCTGATGCCCCAATATCATTCGCAGAGCAATGGGCTGAGAAAACTAACATTGTCCATCAAACATTAAAGGGATTTAAAGGTATTACATTTTTGGGAGAAGATATAACGAATGAGTTCTGTGCAATAAGTTATTGGGAAACGAAAGAGGACGCTATAGCAGCCGGTGATACGATTGAGGTTAAAGTTTATTCCACCTTATCCAAAACTTATATCGAATCCCCGCCTATGATTGCTATATATGGAGTTTATGACCTACCTGCGGAGAACGGTGAACTCATATTTTTCGGTAAATTTAACTGGTAGTAATTCTCCGTTGTATGCTTAGCACTATTTGCAGGTAGTCTGTACTTCATCAAAACAATGGAAGATCCACAAGGTATGCTGCGAGCGTTGCCTTATATCTGTTTTGGGGTTGGCTGTAGTATTTTCGGTCATGGCATGGGAGAAATAGTCGGGCAAAAACGAAAGCATATAACATGATGGTCTTTATGTTTGGAGCCTTAATTATACCATTTGCCTTGATGGATATAGATTTAACAATACTATTGCTATTGATTTTTGCCTATCTGTTTATCCTTGGATATTGCTCGTATTACCGTTTCAAATTCTATAAAGAGATGTAATAAAAGTTCCAGAAAATTGCCCATTACTTCAAAAAAAACGGCAGCCGATTAAATACCAGCTGCCATTAAATCATAATTGAAAGCCTCATCTACGCTACCCGCCAAGTAGCCCAACTATAGCACCTGCGCAATCTCCCACACATGCCCGTCTGGATCAGCAAAACAAGCCGTCCGCCGCCCCCAAGGGCGAGTTATCGGTCCATTCAATAACCTAACGCCCCGCACTTCCAGCTCATCGCAAACCCGGTCAACATCTGGCACTTGGATCGTGAACTGAAACCGCGCGCCATCTCCGCTGCGACCTACCTGCGCCGGCTCAATCAACTCGTGTGCATTCGATTGATTTAACAGATTGATGCTTGTATTGCCATAATCAAACACCGTGCAATTTTCATCTTCATATATGATCGCAAGTTCGAACGTCTCTTGGTAAAATACCTTTGACCGATGCAAATCTTCAACAAATAATGTGATTTCCGTAATTTTTTTCTCCCAGTCCGCTGTCGCCATCCATATTCAACCTCATTTACACTTTTTTACAATCCTATTTGGATCATACGAATTTGCCATTCCATTGTCAATGCTACTATGACGGTTCATTTAATCCAGAAATTTAGCAAAGCGTTCCGTGATTTGGATGCCTCTGTGCCAATCCGTTCCTCCGTCTTCAATCGTCCAGCACGCCTCCAACACACCTCGTGCCACACCCCACATCGCGATTCGGCGAGGGTCAAGACCAAGTCGATCGGCCATAATCGCTATCCTGTTCTGCAGCAACTGCTCGCAGTCACCACCCCGATCCTCGTAGTTAAGCAGATACTGGATCGTATCAAAATGGATGTCACCGATGATTCCTTTGGGGTCAATGACAGCCCATTTCTCTTCGTCTTGGCGAAGAATGTTATCATGATGCAGATCGCCATGCAGTAAGAGATTCTCATTCGTGGTCGCGATGAGATATTCCAGACATTCTTCGGCATTCTCCACCCAACTCGGTGGCAGTGGTCCTTCAACTTCCATGTCATTGATTCGCTCTCGGTATCGCTCAATTGCCGCAAAATGCTGCTTCATTGACGGGTACAGACTCCCCGGTGGTGGAGAAAGGTGAAGGCGGCGAAACACATCGCAAAAGATATCCGTCGCACGTGCATCATTCTCAATTGTCGACAAAGGTATGCCAGGCACGGCGCCCTCCAGTAGTGCAACTCCCCATTCCTCATTTGCATCAAGCACATGAATTGCCCCTCTGCCCTCAAAGGCACGAAGAACACTAACTTCTCTAGATAGCTCATCCTTCTTGAAAGATAATTTAAGGACGACTCGTTTCCCATCACTGCGCGTTGCGCGGAGCACGAAGTTATAAGATAAATTAGGAAATGAAACTTCAGGGCTAATGTCGAAACGGCTTGCACAATCCGCGATTAGCCTTGGCAGCGCCTCCGACCAGGCAACACCTTGCTCACCGTGGAGCTCGTGCATTCTTTTTATAAATGTATCGGGGATCACAATCATGCCGGAATGGCTCCTTTCAGGTTAATGATGTGTACTAGTTCTCAGCCTACAAAACAAAATTGCTATAAATATCCAACAGATGGCACCCATTATATACGGTAAAAGTCTAAAGTTATAATTTATCACATCATCCATTCCTAGAAGCTGTTTAATAGGGAATTGAATGTTTGAAAATAAGTTTGCGTATATTTGGTAATTTCCTTCTGTTACTCCCTTTTTCCATCCTAATTCATCAATGAACCAAGCTAAGATTGTTAAAAGTGTATAAAGTGATATAGAGGCCATGCACCATTTTACATATCTCATAAAAAAATGAACTCCTTACTTATAGCTCGTTAATTATCAGCAATTGATTACACCCATAAATCTCTCAATTGCAACAGCAACACCATCGTTATCATTCGAATCGGTTACGTGCGCTGCACAATTTTTCAGTTCAACGATCGCGTTCTCCATTGCAATTGGAACTCCGCACATTTGGAATAGCCCTAAATCGTTAAAGTCATCCCCGAATACCATTACATTTTCTGACTTCACCCCGATATCGTTAAGTACCCATTGCACAGCTTCTTCCTTTGATGCTGATTTTTGCATGATTTGAATTAATGCACCGCCATTGAGGAGCTTGTAACTCGATGAATTGGTTAATCTGTTGGCAAATCTCATTTGGGATACTAATGTGAAGCTGAGTTTGCTTAGACTTGCATGTTACTAGGGCACCATTGTAATAAACAAAGCAGTCTACAAAAGGAAAATTCTGTACAAACTGATTAGCTGCTCTAGGCGGTCGCGCAGTGGCAACAATAATATGAATGCCAGAATCAAAACATCTTTTAACACTCTGATAATTTCTAGGTGATATGGATTTGTCACTACCGAGCAATGTTCCGTCCAAGTCTAATACAATTGCCTGTATGTCCGACATCTGCATCTCTCCTCACAAATAATTCTTCCAAATATAACCTAATTCCAGGAGAGAAGATAGACTCAATTTTGAATTATTATGCCGTCCCCTATTCACATAAAAAAGCTGCATAGAAATTAAATTCTACGCAGCTTTTCTCAACTTCCTCTCAATATTCATTTTGTATGACCTAATTATGACTCCGACATTTGCAATAACTCACTAACCGTTACAAGTCGATAACCATCGGCTGTTAATTCCTTTGCCAAAATTCGAACAGCCTCTATCGACTGGGAGCGGTCTCCAAAGCCATCATGAAAGAGCAAGATACTCCCGCATCCGATCTGCTCTCGGGTTGCCTCAAGTATATGTTCTACCCCTGGCATCTCCCAGTCCCTTGCACTTCCATTGAGGGCACCAATGACGGGATACCCCATTTTGGCAGTAATCGTCTGAACCTCCTCGTTGAAATCCAAGTAAGGTGGACGCATGACAACTGGCTTAGTTCCTGTTACCTGTGTAATTATGGCGTCCGTATCGAGAAGTTCTCGCTCACTTTCCTCTAAACTGATTTGGGTCATAAAAGGATGAGAGTAAGTATGGTTCCCAATTTCATGTTTCCTGACATGAACATCAAGCGCAGTCTCGGGATATAGTTCGATTTGTTTTCCCATCATAAAAAAGGTAGCATGGCCGGAAACCTCGTCGAAAATATCTAACAATTGAGGCGTATACACGGGGTTAGGGCCATCATCGAATGTAAAAGCAATAACTTTTTGTGTTGTTGAAACTTGCTGAATGATATTCATGCGTCTAGCCCTCCATCTGTTTGAACTCTACATTTCCTTCGACGCCATAGGTATTTATGGCAATACCAGCTTCAACTCTCCGAATGCCGACGTGCTCGACCAGTTATTGGATGTTCCTGCCCATACTGTCTGGCTTTGTCGACCGTTTCCATCATCCTCGTCATTGTTCGCCACGTCGAAGCCGATCATCATCCCCGCTGATGGTGTAATGCCAAGTGAACTCCACGGAATTGCCATCTCCACACTGTATCCAGCTGGTATCGTGGCCCATGCATGCTGCACGCCGTTCGTGAGACTTCGAGCCTCATACAGAGCGGAGTCGTTCCAACCTTTGATAAATTGCCGGTCATAGCTGTCATATGTTGCGCCTTGGTTATGATTACCGTCAATATAAATCTCAACGGAATCGTCGGAGTAAGGCTCCGCCGAATTGTTATACAGATTTCCGTCGGTGACGATGACCCCGACATACAAATAAGTATCATCCCATAATACCCCAAATTGCGCCTGGTTGTTAGAAGTTCCGATCACGTTTTTGTTCACTTGCTTCGTTATTGCCCATGCTGTTTCGTTCAGCGAGCCATCGACTAGGATGGTGGAACTCGTTTTAGTAACAGGGATCAGCGTGTAAGACGCATCCATCGTGACGCTGACTGAGTTGCTCGCCGCCGACACATTGTTTTCCGCATCTTTCGCTTTTACAGTAAAACTGTAGCTAGTTCCCGGCGTTAACCCGTTGACCGTATAGGTCGTCGAAGTTACCGTTGCAACTAGGTTTCCGCTGTTATAAATTTCGTATCCGGTAACACCTACATTATCAGTAGAAGCCGTCCAAGACAATACTGCAGTTCGGTCCGTGTGTGAAGGCGATGTCAAATTCAATGGAATTGAAGGCGGCTGCGTATCCCCAATGGAGACCGTGGAAAGCTGCAGGCTTCCGAATGCGGACGTATTCGTCCAGTTGTCGTTCGTTCCGGCCCACATCAGCTGGCTTTCCCTGCCGGTTCCGGTGTCGGTGTCATTGTTCGCGACGTCAAAGCCGATGGTCATGCCGGCGGATGGTGTAAGGCCGAGCGTGCTCCAAGGAATCGCCAACTCCACGCTGTATCCACCTGGAATCTGCGCCCATCCATGCAGCACTCCGTTCGGCATCACTCTCTGCAGCCAGAGCGTGCTGTCGTTCCAACCCTTGACATACTGCTGGTCATAGCTGTCATAAGTTGCGCTCTTATTGTTGTTGCTATCGATATAGATTTCGATGGAGTCATCATAATAAGGTTGCACAGATGTATTGTACAGATTGCCATCGATGACTTTGACGCCAACATACAAATAAGTATTGTCCCAGAGCGAGCTGAATTCCGCCGTATTGTTCGGAGTGCCAATAACCGGTTTCTTTAATTGCTTGAACGTTGACCAAACTTGTTCGTCAAGAGATCCGTTAACGGTAATGGCGGTAATCGTTTTCTTCGCTTGAAACAGATATGGGTCTGTCGTGACGCTAAGCGGCGCGCTCGCTCCGGACATGTTGCCTGCTACATCTCTTGCCTTTACGCTGAACGTATAAGCGGTGTTCGCTGCAAGATTGGTTGCGGAATACGTGTTGGATGTTACGGTTCCTATCAAAGCTGAACCTTGATACACCTCGTATTGGGTTACAGCAGTATTGTCCGAGGATACATCCCAAGACAAATCTGCCGTAGTCTCGCTTTTTGCCAATAAGCGCAAATTCCCAGGAACTGTCGGCGGCGTGAAATCGCGATTATGAACGACTTTCACATTGTCAAATTCAACACTCGTTTTGAAGGCATAGAGACCGATTTTGCCCGAGACATGGCTCGTATCCGTAACGGATAATTCCCTGAACCCATTCACATATAACTCGAGTGTGCTATTGTTTAAAACTGCGGTGAAAGAGTAAACTTCATTCGTTGTCATCGTATAATTTTTCTGAATCAGGATCGTGACGGTTCCGTTCACCGATTTGCCAATCTGCAGCTTGCCTGCTTTGATCCGGAAATAGTAAAAATTGTTCGGATCGAGATAACGAGCCGTAATACCGGCTGCCAAATCAATATCATTTTGAGTAAGTTTGATATTCGTTTCCACACTATAGTTGGTATAAGTGCTGGTATCGACTGTGCTGAACGCATTCGTCCCCAGCCAGGAAGATTGCTTATAAACTTTGGACCCGCCTGATGTTACGACAGACCAAGTTCCGTTCGCAGGGGTCCAGCCATCCGCCACTCCATCCTGAAAATCGTCACTGAAGGCGAGCGTGCCCGGGCCTGCCGCAGTCGTCGCAGCCAGAGTATTGCTAGATACAGACGCGCTCCCTGCACCGTCTACGGAACGAACTGTAACCGAGTATGTTCGGTCGGGCAGCAGTCCCGTGAGTGTATACGTAGTGCCCGAGGTAGAAGCCACCTGTTTGGATCCGACGTAAAGGGCATAACCGACTACACCAGAGAGATTGGATGGCGGACTCCAACTCAGACTAAGCGTAGTGAGTGACGCTGATGTCGTTGTCAGATTCGTCGGCGGTGCCGGCGGAGGCGCTGTTGTCACAGTCAGCGCATTGCTCAGAGCTGAGAGGTTGCCCGCTCCATCTTTGGCTTTCACAGTAAATGAATAGGTGGTGCTAGGCGTCAAACCGTTTACAGTATAGTTTGTACTCGAAAGCGATGTCGTGGCACCGACATAGACGCCTCCGTTGTAAATGTTGTACCCCGCTACACCGGTGTTATCGGTTGAAGCTGTCCAAGAGAGGTTGACGCTTGTAGACGTATGCGACGGAGATGACAGGTTCGAAGGAGGTGTCGGCGGCTCCGTATCGATTCCTTCGCTCATCAAAGTGTCGCCGTAGAAAACTCCGGTTCCGTTCGTTCCGATATAAACACGCCCCCATGTTTGACGGTCGCCTTCCATCGTATTGGCTTCAGCGCCAATCGCCGGATCGATGACGTCAATCTTCACCCAGGTCGTGCCGAAATCATCGGATCGGAAAATACCCACACTATTATCCACCTTGCCATAGACGAAGACAGTGGGATCTGGAGAACCTAACTTATTTTTACCAAATGCAAACAATGTCGCCTGCTGCACATTCGGCAGCTGTGTCCAAGAATCGCCGGAGTTGCTGGAACGCCAGAGACCTCCCCCATCCAGGCTAACCCACACTTCGCCCGCCTTCCCAGGAGCTGCCTTTACGCTGAAATACGCGGGTGTTTTCGCCGGAATTGTTGGCATCGTGGACGCAATATTCCAAGACGCGCCACCGTCTGTGCTGCGGAATAGTTTCCACGTGTTACGTTCCAATAGATAGAACGTATTGCTATTGACGCGATCGGACGCCAGCGGCTGGTACCAGACCCAGAAATCGTGTACGGTTCCGGATGGTGCACCTGTTCCCGGTGTCCATGATTGTCCACGGTCATTTGAATATAACGGACTTCCGTGTTGCGGAACCCAGACCATCGTTTCGCTGCCAGCCGATACGGCGATGCGCCCTGCGATTCCGGGCGGATTGGGAAATGCCGTCCAGGTTGCACCGTTGTTGGTGCTGTAGCCGCCGCCCCCTGAGCCGGCATAACGGGTGGAACCTACCCGAGCGATGAAGTTCGGATTACTCTCTTGAAAATCGATGGAAACCGTATCGCCTAGTGACGGACTGCCTAATTTGCTGCTTGGATACGTCGTAAGCGACGTATGACGCATACCATCGACATCCGCATGCCCGCTAAGCAGCGGTGCACCGATCGGCGTACTGCGTAAAGCGAACGTCACCACTTCCTCGTGGCCCTCTTCGTACGTATACCAGTGGGACGGACTTGCCGTTATATCATCTGTGCGCCATGTGCCGTAAAAGTCGGTTAACCATACCCGATTTGGAAAATGGGGATCGATGGTCAAGGTCGATGTATTAGCAGCAAACCAGTTACTCGTCCACCAGGGAACATTCTGATGTTTGACGAAGGTGATTTGCGACCAATTCACGCCTCCATTGGTCGACCGGTAGATCGGCGCCGGCGTGTTCGAACCATCTTCTATGGCTGTCATCACGATGTTCGGGTTTGTAGGGTCTACCGTAATGCCATTGTATCTTCCTACCGCCGGAGGCGAAATGTCGGTCCATACGCCGTTTGCAAACTTAGTGACACCAGATTCATAAGTGACATATAGGGTGCCGCCATCCGCCAGAACAGCCCGACGTGGAGTAAGCGGGCTTCCATTCATCAGCGCCCATGTTGTCCCCCCATTCACACTCTGGTAGATACCAGTTCCTTTGACCCCGACATAGATGGTTTGTGTCGTAATGCCGGGAGATCCTGTACTCTTATCAAATAAAACGAAATTGAGTCCAGTCGGAGCAGCACCGATGCTCGGGAAGTTAGTAACTTGCTCCCATGAGCCTACGCTGGCCCCCGATGTGCTTTTCCACAGCCCGTCATAACGAGTTCCCATATAAATGATTTGACTATTATTGGGGTCTACCACAAGCCGTTCACCCAAATCTCGTCCTGGCCCGTTGCCATAATGCCTGGGAGCGAACCCGGTTGACGTCCATGTGATTCCCCGATCTGTTGATTTCAGAATATCCGAAGGAGCTCCTACATAGTCGAACTTGCCCGCTGCAACGTAAACCACATTCGGATCCGCTGGATCAAGGGCGATGCTGTCAATGCCGTACTGATTGTATTTTTCTCTTGGAAGCGCATTCAATAGTGGAATCCACTTCTGATTAACCGAGTCCCACCGTAAGGCCCCGCCGACGTCGGTGCGAATATAGACGAGATTCGGCTCAGTCGGATGAATGGCAATTCCAGTTACAAATCCGCCACCACCGATGCTAACATTTTCTACGACTGACCAATTAACGCACAAGCCCTCGATTCAATATCTTTGAGGTATTGGATAGGGTTTCTTCTAAAGCGTTGACGCTTAATTCCTTCATGAAGACGCTCGTTCCACCTGTCACGTTCTTGAGCAAAAGTGCTGTAATCAACAAGTTGGAGACGTTCTAATACATTCTCCTGTTTAAGAGCATCGTCAACCAACACAACAAACTCTCCACTTCGAAGGATGTAATCATTCCAACTTCGGCGTCCAGTCATCCGGCGATGACGGGTTTTAGTTTGACGAAAAAAACGTTCATGATCGTTATTCGTTCTGGGGACATGAGGTGCATCGTAACAAGTAAAGAGGCCTCTCCAAAATCCTTTTGAATAGCTCTTTACATTGTTTACGAGCACTTCATCACCTTTCTCCGTATATGTCTGTTGCATCCAATTCAATAGATTCTCTAGGTGAAAACGAACGGATTCACTTGTCTGGTCAAGCGCGGGTTCAAATATTTTTGCCACATGTGTAATAACAAGCTGCCAGCGGCTGACTGCTTTGTAGGCTTCCTGAAAATCGTTGATTTTACTGAATATTCTGTTAACCTTTTTCAGGAGAGGAAGCTCTTTTTTTACTCAAGCAGTTCTCCAGCGATTTCTGAACGGCTTGTGCGTTTTCATATATTCGAATACCAGGCAAATCCAAAGGTGGATTGCCATCTTCAAGCAAAATGGAACGAACAGCCGCTAGATAGTCTTTTGCAATCTCGGCTTCATCGGATGTGTCTTTCTCTACTACCTTCTCGATTTCACGGATTCCGCGTAGCGTTTTCTTAATACCGGTTTTAAGCTTACGATCGATGTCAACAACCGGCTTAGCGATATCTTTTAGGTAGTGATATTGGCAGTACTGGTAGGGTGAATTCGGCCACATGGTTTCCATAGCTATGCGAATGGATTGCTGGCCGTCACTGACCAGCCCAATTACAGGAAAGTTCATGTCTTTTACAGGTTGCAAAAGGGCCATGAGCTCGCTCGCTGATCCGCTTTTGAGATTTTTTGCCGCTAGAATTGTACCGCTAAAAACTTCACGTACAACATAGAGCGTCTCGTTTCCCTTCTCGGGTTGGACGCCATCCATGGACAACATAATACCTTTGTTCTCTTGAACAACTTTTTCTAACTGAATGCGGGTATGATCCGTCACAGAAGCACGTAGCAACACTAAATACCGCTCATACAGTCTCATGGAATTTCTCTCCGATGTTGCGACTCCGCGTTCGTTTAGCGCTTCAGTAATCTCTCCAATGGTCTTATGTTGTTTGAACCGTAGGTCTCCGACTAAGGCAAGAACATCAAAACCGTAGGAAGTGTGCTTCATGCATAAGGCATCGGCCTGCGCAGACCGAAAGTACCGTCTAAGAGGACCACAAGCTTCACTTGGACAGAAATAGGCCATATTCCAAACTTGAATAACGCCTTGAAGAGTAGAAATATTCTTTTTCCAAGCGGTATGATGCCTCTTTAGTTTTATTCCGCAATCTGGACAATGAAGAATTTCAGGGTGAAAGTAAACTTTCTTTTCAGGAATGATTCGGTTTTTTGGTAATGGCATAGAGCAAGACCTCCGTCAAATTAGCTATTAACTAATTCGACAGAGGATTTGGAATTACCTGTTAGTCAATTGGTCAGTCGTAG
>NZ_JBFTPF010000051.1:0-43899 GCF_056398345.1 Paenibacillus sp. 01T442 | reverse complement strand
ATGAGTCGGAAAGGTAACTGCTATGACAATGCTTGCATCGAATCTTTTCATAGTGTACTAAAGAAAGAGTTTGTTTATTGTACGAGATTTTTGACCAAAGCCCAAGCACAACAAGATATGTTCGAATACATTGAACTTTTTTACAATCGAAAAAGGATCCATGGTTCTTTGGGTTACCTTTCACCCGTTCGATTTGAAGAAAACTATTACAAGAGTGTTGCTGAATTCTCTTAACGAGTGTCTACTTTCTTGACAGAGGTCCAAAAACATCACTCCAGATGCAGTTATGTGGAAGCCGCCTCTATAGAGGCGGCTTTTTGCCTTCATTTTCGATCAAATGGTCATGTTCGCCTTCTTCCATGATATTCCGAGTTGAGTTACGGAACTCACGAAGCGTATCTCCGAATGCACGGCCGAGCTGCGGCAGCTTAGAAGGTCCGAAGACAATTAAAGCGATAGCCAGAATTAAGATTAATCCTGATACTCCAATATTGTTAAACATTGCGATCATCCTCTTTTCTTTGTCTTTTCTTTACTTTTTGTCTTTTCTTTTACTGTTCTTTTTTCTTACTCTTCAATCAGGTTCAATTTCGCAACACGCTGCATAGCTCGCCATTGCCAGCCGGCAACCAATACGCTGATTTCAAATAGGAGTATTAACGGCACAGTGACCGATAAGTGTGAAATCATATCAGGCGGCGAGATGCACGAGCCGGTGATGGTAAGCGCGATATAGGCGTATTTCCTAGACATTTTCAGAATCTGAGGCGTTAAGAGCCCTATTTTCGTTAAAAAAAGGAGAACCACAGGCAGCTCAAACGCGATGGCCATCGGAATAACAATTTGAAACAAGAAAGCAAAATATCGATCAATTCCATACGTCTCAACGGCGCCAATTGATTGATTCATACGGATCATAAAGCGCATCATCATAGGGAAAACGACCCAATAACTGAACGAAACCCCGATGATGAATAACGCAAAAGCGACTGGTATGTAGGGAAGTGCGTTCCTGGATTCGGTTTCGGTAAGACCTGGCTTCACGAACACCCATGCTTGGTAGAGAACGACGGKTACCGTAAATAAAGCGGCGAACAGAAACGCACATTTCATATAAATCATCAGCCCATCCGTGAACGAAAATACATTCCACTTGATTTCTCCGATCAATGGCTGTGATTTCAAGTACAGAAGGATATCAGACGAGAGATACAAGCCAACACACAGCGTGACAATGAACCAGGCGAACACGATGAGCAATCGCTTGCGAACCTCTGTCAAATGTAAGATCCAATCTTCTTGCTCCATGTGATTCCTCCTTTATCATGAAACGTGTGGGCTGTCCGCATTAAACGACACTTCCACCTTGTTTCAAATATTTGGCAATACCGTCCACAGCGCGGTAAGCCAACGCGCCAACTGTACCTGTTGGATTGTAGCCACTGTTGTGAGCGAAAGCGGAAGCGCCTACGACGAACACATTTTCGGCATCCCACATTTGCAAATACGAGTTAACCGCAGAAGTGGAAGGATCTGACCCCATAATTACGCCGCCTGTATTGTGGGTCGATTGATACGGAACAATGTTGTACGCTGCTAACGTATCCGATGACCCTATGGTCGTTGGGTTCATTTCTTTCATAATTTCTGCCGCTTTACCAGCAACGAATTTGATCATTTGCCGATCCTGCTCTTCAAAATCGAAGGTGATCCGTGGCAGTGGCAGACCATAAGCATCCTTATAAGTCGGATCCAAATCCACATAATGATGTTTCCATGGCATGCTGCTGCCCTGAGGCGAGACAGATAGAACACTGTTCGCATACTTCAGCGACTTCTGTTTAAAATCTTTTCCCCAAGAAGGTGTACCCTTGGGAACAGAGTTATTTGCAATCGGACGTTGGCCGGTTTGCGAAATCCGGATACCAGCGCCATGGATGAAATTCAGATTCGTATGGTCGAAATTATCTCCATTGAAATCAGGAATTTCCATGCCGAGAGAACCAGCTCCCGCGTACAAGTTGAACTGCTTTTCATCGAAAAAGCCTGTCGCACTCCCGCCGTTCGTTTGGTAGCAGTAATTTTTACCAATAACTCCCTTTCCTGTGGCAGGATCGTAAGGTTTACCCAGTTTGGAAGTGAGCAGAAGCTTAATGTTGTTAAATACATAGCTGGCCATGATGACGACATCCGCGGGCTGCTCGAATTGCTCTCCTGTAACGGTATTCACGTATACAACGCCGCTCGCTTTTTTACCATCGTTCAGGACCTGAGTCACGTTGGAGTAAGAGCGTAACTCGAAATTGCCGGATTTCTGTGCAATGGGGAGCGAGGTTACGATCACATCCGCTTTGGCCCCATACTCACAACCAAACCGTTCGCAATAACCGCAATATTGACAGGCTGCACGGGTAATGCCATCAGGGTTCGTATATTGTTCCGACAAGTTTGCCGAAGGCATCATATAGGGATGGTACCCGAGTTTTTTGGTCGCATCTTCGAACAATTTCAAGATCGGCGTTTTCACCATCGGTTTGGTCGGGAACGGAGCGGAACGCTTGCCTACAAGTGGATTCTGCTCAGTATCACCAGAAATACCAGCCAATTTCTCGAATTTATCGAAATAGGGCTCTAACGTGTCATACGTGATGCCCCAATCCTGGATCATCATGCCTTCAGGAATTTTCTGCTTCCCATAGCGTTCCACAGTTTTACTATAAATCTCGAAATCATAAGGGAGAAACCGATAGGTTTGTCCATTCCAATGAACACTTGCACCGCCGAGACCTTCACCGAGCAGAAAGGAGCCGTACTCTCGCATCGGCACAGCGGCCATTTTCTCCGTATTGCGAAATGTAACGGTTTCTTTGGACAAATCCTGCATAAGATCATAGCGAGAAGCGTAACGTAGCTCATCATGCACCATATAGTAGTCTGCTGTACTGCGCGGCTTTCCGCGCTCTAAGCCAACTACTTTAACTCCTTGTTTCGTTAATTCTGCGGCGATAATTCCCCCGACCCATCCCATTCCTACAATGACAACGGGGACTTTCGGCATTTTAGTAGCCATCAACGTATTCCTTCCTTCGTGAAATTTGTTCTTTAATGAGCAAAATGATCGTGTAAGCTGCGAGGCTCCATGACGACAAATTGATCTTTATCTATCATGTTCGTATAGGTCATTTGGTTGCCGGGGTAATTACGCATTTTCCAGCCAGCCATATTCTTATTCCCGCCGTACAAGGGATCGGAGTAGACACCTTCCATCACAAGTACACGGAATTGGTTGAAAAAGGTTTTACCTGTAATTCCATTTACGACGCTGATTTCACCTTTTTCCATGGAGGTCAGAATCGCATCTTGTTCTTCAGGTTTAATATCTACGAAGCCTTTCGTATATTTGGTTTTGGCTGTTTCTTCAAGACTATGTAGCCCCATTGTAATGAGTTCATGACGTTGAATGCTGAGGTAATCCCCCTGTGTGACTTCACCTTTCACAAAAGGCCCCATCCGATAGGTGCGGGCATTCACACCCCAAGGACTGGCTAGCTGATGGTCAATAAAAAAAGCAACGCCTAGTTCTGCAGCTCCTGGTCCGCTGTCGTCCTTAGGAAAGATGCGCTCTGCTGCGGCTTCAGTAATTTGCAGTTGGGATTGATTGAAGAACATCGGCGCTTGATTGTAATCAGCCGTGACTTGTGGTTTCGGACTTACGGAAGGCGAAGGAGAAGTCTGGGTAGTATCTTTCTTAAACCCTCCAGATACTGCGCTTCCAATGACGCCACCAACCACGACGCCACCAATGGCAGTTCCGGTGTACTTGAGAAAACGGCGACGTGAGTGATCAGGCGTATGATTGTGCGTGTTTTTGTCAGCCAACTTGTCATACCTCCATGGAATTTTATGTACTTCTGGGTAGTTATGGATATGTTGATCTGTAAGTGTATTTCCTATGCATGAGTTGCATGAAAATATGGAAACGGGGGAAATGTAGTGGTAGGTTTCCGATTTCTATAAATGGTTTTGAACCTATGAATGTGAGGAGAAGCATACTCATGAACACAAAGATCGTAGTCCTCACCCTTTTGCTTGCTGGAGCGTTATCGGCTTGCGGTAAAAGTAATACAACACCTAGCCCAAGTGCAGGAACAACAACCGCGCCAACAGCATCAGCAAGTACAGGAACAACGACTAAAGCTGATGCACAGACGGTATTTAAGGCCAATTGTGTCAGCTGTCATGGCGCCAATTTGGAGGGTTTAGTCGGACCGAATCTCCAGAAGGTTGGTGGAAAGTACTCGAAGGAACAACTCACCGCGATCATCGCGAATGGGAAGGGTGCAATGCCTGCTTTTAAAGGAAAGCTATCCGATGATGAAATCAGTTCGTTATCTACATGGCTTGCAGACAAAAAATAGTCAGGAATGAAACCCGCCCTTCGCTGTAAAACGGCTAGGCGGGATTTTTATTTCGTGATTAAAGAGACATTCATTTCGTTTAAAAAAGGGCATAGGATAAATAAGTAATTGGAAAAATACCCGATAAAGGTGCTTCCTTTTCAATAAGCAATAGGGAGATGAACCAGATGAAGGGCAAAGATCGGTGGAATGATCTCTTTGAGTTTGCCATGTATGTACTGGCAGGAGGTTGCTTTGTTTACTTTCTTGTGAAAGGAAACTGGGGGAAAATGTTCCAGGCGGTGCTCATTGTGGCTGTACTTCAACTCATTCGACTCGTCGTCAAATGGACGAAGACGACCCTATTTACATCGCTGCGTTTCTGTGTGCTGTTGTTTATTTTTGTCACGATGTTCCTTGCGAATGAATTCGGCTATTACGGCGTCATCCCTTATCTAGATAAAATCGAGCATCTCTTCTCGGGCGTGATCCTCTGTTTCATCGGTTTATTGATATATAGCAAAGCATCGAATCATCAAGAGGGGGTTGAACCACCTTCACCGCATGTCGCGGTGTGGCTGTGCTTGTTCTTTTCCATTGCGATGGCTGGAGTTTGGGAGATATATGAATTCGCGACAGACCATCTCTTCGGGCTTGATTCACAGAATGGCAGCCTGCTCGATACGATGACAGACATCATTTGTGGAACAATAGGGGCGATTTTGACGGCTTGTTATTTGGCGTTGAAAGCTAAGAATCGGTCACTTCCTTTGGTGAATATAAGATAATTTTGGCAGAACTTACCTTGTCATTTCGCTTCGTTTGTGGCACTATTAGCACTATTGAATGGAGGAATTGACAGCATGGAAGAGTTGCCTAATTGCCCGAAATGCCAATCTGCTTATACGTATGAAGATGGAAATTTACTGGTGTGCCCGGAGTGTGCGCATGAGTGGTCTTCATCAGTCAGTGAAGTTGAGAATGGCGATGATCAGAAAGTGGTCAAAGACGCGAACGGTAATGTATTGAAAGATGGGGATTCCGTTACGGTCATCAAAGATTTGAAAGTCAAAGGGACTTCATCCGTTATCAAAATGGGTACAAAAGTGAAAAACATTCGCTTAGTCGAAGGCGATCATGATATTGATTGTAAAATCGATGATTTCGGAGCAATGAAATTAAAGTCGGAGTTTGTTAAAAAGATGTAAGAGGGGGATCCGTACGACGTGCGGGTCTTTTTTCTTTGAATAAGGGATAGTTTAGCATCGTGTGACTCATCTTAAATAGAGCAGGATTGATAAGGGTGATCGACAGAGGAGGGGATTCGTTGCAACTATTTCATCTTAGTTACATTCTCTTGTTTAGCGCCGTGCTCGCGGCTGGAACGATCGGAGTCGCTTGGTTTGTATTTCATAAGCGGAAAAGGAAAGCTCGTTAAACTTTAAAAGTCGAATGTTGCTCGTTGGAGCTTATGAAGCTCTAGCGGGCTTTTTATTTTTTGGATTATTTGTTCCATACCAGGCATAAAAAGGGAATAGGAGGCTTTTCGCGAATACTATTTATGGAGGGGGGCTAACTGTGAAACTATACGAACGATCATTAAAATCTCAACTTGTTAGTGTTTGTATTTTTTTCTTCTTATCTTTGGTACAACTAATCATTAATATTGGAGACCATCGCCCAGTTGGTTTTATTGTTATTTTCAGTTTTTGTCTTGGACTATTTCTCATTCTAGCTGTCATTATTAGTATAGATCTCATCCAAAAAGACGCGGAGAAAATAGTGGCTAAAGTAGAATTTATCGAAGAATTCCGTATTCATATTCGAAAACCAAATGGAAAGTTAATGAAAGTGCGTGTAAAAGCAAGAGAATATGAAAAATTTCATCTCAATCAATCTATCGAATTACTGGTGGGTAAACGTACTAGTGCCTTGCTCACAATCAAAAGTTTGGAGTATGAATCTAATGACGTTTCTCAAGCAGACGTTAGTACTACGGAGGACGTATGAAGCGAGTACGAAAACTTCGATATTCATATAACCAAAGATGAGCAATTTACGGTATTTCATGATTGGACGCTGGACTGTCGGACGAATGTCAAAGGGCAGTCRAAAGACTACCGGCGGAATATGGACCGAATCGGATTAACCGCATTGCACCTATCTATAAGTGAAACAAAGAGGGCACCTGCTAGTAGAATCTTCTACTTGCTGGCTGCCCTCTTTCACTTTACCTTGGCCTACTTTTACTTATAAAACGTGGATTGAAAAGGTGTCAGTGCTGCAATGACCGCATCCCGAAATATATCACTTYGTGTAATTCGACCATTCGTAAATAGACCATAAGCGCCTTCTTTGTGATTACTCCCGACCGTGCTGCTCAGTTCATCTATGATGTGGCGCAGCTCGGTTCCACCTTGCATTAATTTCTCTCCAATTTCTTTGGGAATGGGGAAATATAAACCTTTGCCGACATAGAGCTGATTTCCATCCCAAGCGGCGCAAACAGAGAAGAGATACCACTGCCTCGTATGGATGCTGTCGAATGTAAGGCCACCCTCAAGTCCAAGTCCAAAGTTGGCTTCAGGCTCTGCCTCAAGCACATTTTTGGCCCGCGTGATCGCACCAAGAATGGTTTCATCTTCCGTCATTGGCTGGTCAGATACACCAGAAGGGACAGCGTGACAAATCGGTTCTATCCCCGTAGCCACTACCACAGCAGCCCGCTTTGCTTGATTGTTCGTACCTAAAGCAATTCTTACATCTTTGTCAAACATTTGACATCACTCCTAACTTTCCTAAAACAGATCAACAGAAACAATAAGTTCTAGTATATCATGTTTTGATTTCTATTAAGATTAGTAGCAAGGTGTGCCTTTTCTAATCAGTACTAAATGTGTGCAAAGTTGGGCATATTTGTTAAAAACATGTGTTGATGAAGGGGACAATGGTGCTGCAAGCATGGGAAAAATTCTGCTCATTACATTTTATATCCTTACCATCATTACCTTTTTCGTTATAAAGCGAAGGTTGCAACTGTTTGAAACAATCTTCTGCTGGTTAATTGTACTTTTACTGCATGGTGTCTACTTTATGATTATCACCTTGAATTATCAGTTATTGATTCCTTCACCTCGGTTATCGGATATCATCTTTAGAATCATATATCAACAAGTGATTACGCCGATTATAGTGATATGGGCCATAGAGCAGTTTGTAAAAATACGTGGATTATTGTACAAGACGTTGTCCATCTTTATTTTCTCAATCTTTCATGTGGTATTGAAATTTTGCATGCAAAACTTAGGAATTGTTCACTACTCTGAACAGTGGAGAGTATCTTGGTCATATTTGGAAAGTGTCTTGCTCCTTATTTGTACAGGACTTGCACTACTATTGTATCGTTTAGTTATGCGAAAGGAAGGAATACCATTTGAGTCACCTTGATGTGCTATTGCAAAGGAATACGATATTTACACTCGTTTGTCTCGTGTTAAGTTATGGTTTTATGTGGTTTCTGCCAAGTAACATGCCAAAATCTGTGAGTATCATTATGATGCTTTTCAGTCTGAATACGGCCAAAAATTTGGATACGATCATTGCCGTACCACCGTTTGACCTCTATAACACGAATATTTATCCGTATTTCGATTTTGCAGATATTCTAACATGGTCTTTATATCCTGTCTTTGGTTATTTTTTTGCTTATTACTACATCAGGTTCCGTATTCGTGGGTTGATGATTCCTTTCTATATATTAGGTTGTTCATTAATAGGAACAGCCTATGAATCTTTAAATGTTTATTTTGATGTATTTCAGTACCTACACTGGAAATTAAGCTATTCTTTTTGCGTGTATCTCATCGTGCAGACGCTGTGTGTTCTTGTATTTACAAAGCTGAAAAAGCATTGGATTGATCAAAAATCTAAATCGACAAGGAGAATCGATCGAACTTGAGTTCTGTACAAGAGCATCCGCCACGGAGACAGCAAGCTTTATTAAGTCTGGACGGTTTAACTAGCCTGCGTTGGCAGGATCCGAAGATAATAGCGTGGTGGTCAGCTTCCTTTCCTGGATTCGGTCATTTCCTGCTCCATCAATTTATACGCGGATTTCTGTTATCAACATGGGAAGTGGTCATCAATTCACTTGCTAGAATCAATGAGGCGATCTATTACTCCTTCAGTGGGCAATTCGAGTTGGCTGCACAAGTTATTGAGCCAAGGTGGGCATTCGCCTATGCCTTCGTTTACTTGTTCGCGATATGGGATAGTTATATCAAGGCGATCGATGCGAATAAGCAATGCCATCTGGCAAAGCTTGAAGGAGCAAGAATTACTTCCAATCTCATTAAACCTTGGACGATCACGAATATTAGCTACAAGAGACCTGGGGCAGCTATGGTCTGTTCCTTTGTTTTTCCGGGACTCGGCCATTTATATAATAACCGAATTGCTTTAGGATTCTATTGGGTACTCTGGTGGTTTATTTATTTGACCATGTCGCGATCACACGAAGCTACTCTTTATCTGATACTTGGTAAGTTATCCAAATCGACTGCACTACTAAATCCACATTGGCTATTATTCATGCCGTCAGTCATTGGAGGCTCTGTGTATGACGCATTTATGACAGCGCAAGATCATAATCGACTTTTTCGTCTAGAGCAGAAGCAATACTTAGCAGAAAAGTATCCACATTTTCCATTACGTCTGTTTGAGAAGGAGAATGACCCGCATGCTGATCATTAGTACTTTTGAGCACTCGATAGAAGTGGAGGAAGCACTAGCCGTACTTGAACAGATGGGTCTAGCTCGTAATGAAATCATGGTTATCATGATGGAAAACTATATGGACATACCCGATCATAATTACAATTCAAATCCGAACAAGAAAGCGCTGGCCTTCGAGGTTGGTATGGCAACATCCACGGCATTCACTGTCATTGGGATTAGTTTCGGCTTCATATTGTATTGGGGGCCAATTATTTGGGGAGTTATTTGCGCTATTTGCGGATTTATTGTGGGGTATTGCCTCACACGCATCATACAAACGAAGCTACTTAAACATGTTATTCGCAAAAAAGAGCGATTACCCGAGCTTGCTGTCATTATCCAATGCCATGAGGAACGATTTAAAGAGGTACAGCATGTGTTGTGGGAATACCAAGCGCTATCCGTAGGCAAATTTTAAAAATAGAACATATGACAAGCTTGAGCTTTCAAGCTTATTTTTGCTGGATTGCACGAAAAAGCAAGAGGCTAATGGATATATCCACTAGCCTCTTGCTTTTTACTAACACGCGTATTTTCATTTCATTTTAGCTAATTCATAATCAAACCATGTTCCCATCTCACCCGTAGTCAGATTCTCTATCGTATTGTTGCGATGTTTAATGAAAATGTTTCTGTTCTTATCCAAATAATAGTCGCCAAAGACATAGTCGGATAACCGTTTTGTTTCTAATTTCGTATTCAGTTTGTACAGTCCAGCTGTATCTTGCACAGCATAATCCTTATTCGAGATGCCATTCAATACGATATAGAGGCTTCCATCGGTAGATGCAGGATTGGTCAATGAAAGATTAGTTATACCTAATGCATTGACATCCAATTCATGAAGCTTTTCATTTACCATGTGAAGCGTTCCTACTTGGTCTAGCAAGCCAACGCGGGCACTACCCGAAATATAGCCACTTCGACTAGGTAATTTAGCAGAAGCAATCCACACGGTACCATCTGGATTCGGGATGACGCGGTCTAGCTTTTGATTGAAATCTTCGAGTCGGGTCACGTTCCCATTTTGAATAAGAAATGTATAGGTCGTGCCATAATTTGGACCAATAGCGGCAATCGGCAAGGTCAGATTAACGGATATGATTACCCGTTGATCGCCAGCAGGAAATGCCGCGTACGTATGGACAGGTGCTCCCCAGGCTGCCGATTCCCATACATCGGAGTCTGTAAGTGTGTATACTTTTACATTACCGTAGTACAAATCGCGATCTTTACGCACTAACTMTATTGGTTTACCAGCTAATGGATGGGGAGAACTAGAAAGTCCTTTGAAGAATTGATCTTGTTCTTCATTGTTTTTCCATTCGATTTGATAGTTGTTTTTATCCATCTTAAGCATGGATTTTGCAGGGTCCGCGGAAAGCAGGGAGTAGAAATATAGTGAACTATCATCGTCACCGATGATGGAATAGATAGCATTTTGCCCACCGACTAGCGAAAGTCCTGCATCATCACCCCATTGGATGTCAATCTGAAGAAGATCATGGACGAATCGCCAAGTCAAAGGCATATAAATCACATCTTGATACGTTAGAAAAGGGTAGGGCTCTGTTTGATTATTGATTTCTACTTGATTCATCGTAATTGGCACATCGGAAATTTGGACAGAGTAACTGCTTGCATTACTTTTGGTTGTCAGATCCTGTTCAAGCGGGTTTTGATGAATGGGTGGAGGGAAATTCCGATTTGACCAAATCTGCAATCCATCGGATTCACTCCAGTTGTATTCAATGCCGAGCGTTTGGAAATTGTTCCATGTCATGGGTAGGTAAGTGATGTCTTTATACACCAGAAACGGGTATTGGCTATGGGTAATATCCATGTCTTGACCATTGATTTGAATTGGAAAATAGGGCAGAGATGCCTTCACAGATACGCTTGCTGAAGCTTGCATGGGAAGTAACGGTAACAATCCGCTCATCAATCCGAGAATGACAATCGAGCATTTTATAGCAAATTTCTTCAAAACCATCACCCTTTTCTAAGTTAGTATTGCTACTGATTAGACGCGGGATGGTGAGAAAAGTTGTATGAATAAAGGAGGATATATCCAGATCGTGTTGTTGATGGTAAATTTTGAGTCATGATCTCACTGAATTCCCATGTTACAATCGTTGAGATCCATGCTGGATCAAAACTTAGAAGGCCGAAGCTTTTTTGAAGCACGGGGGAACCAATCTTTGGGGTGAAGTCGCGTTATGCGCGGCCGGGTGATTACTCTTTGATCCGAATCCGACAGCTAACCTCGCAGGCCGCGAAAAGGAGAGGTTTATAGTGAAACGTTACAAGAAGCTTGTAGTTACAGGAGCACTAGGTTTGACCGTCTTGATGGGGGCGAACTCAGCATTTGCTGCTACGGGAACGCACACGGTAGCAGGCAACGATACCATGTGGTTAATCTCGAAAAAATATGGCGTCAGCCTTACTTCGCTGATCAAGGCGAATCCGCAAGTATCCAACCCGAACGTGATTTGGTCGGGCATGAAGCTCAACATCCCAGGAAGCACGGGTACAACTGTTGCGACTAAACCACAGGTTACGCCAGCACCTACGCAATCCACTTTCGCTAGCCAAGTGGTTACCTTAGTCAACCAGGAGAGAACGAAGGCTGGATTGAAGCCTTTGACCAGCAATAGCGCACTTACCGCGATGGCACTGGATAAAGCGAAAGACATGTACAATAACGGCTATTTCGATCATACATCGCCAACTTACGGGTCACCTTTTGATATGATGAGCTCCTATGGCATCTCTTATTCCTACGCGGGTGAAAACATCGCCAAAGGTCAACAAACGCCTGATGCTGTCATGACAGCATGGATGAATAGTTCAGGTCATAGAGCGAATATTTTGAGTCCGAACTATACCCAAATTGGCGTGGGTTATTACAACGGTGAGTGGGTACAGGAATTTATAAGTAATTAAGTTAAGTTACGTGATAATCGTGGATTGTGGCAGTCTCCCTTGGGAGGCTGTTTTTTGTATTAACGCTTCAGTGTGGGTCACCTGTACTGCGAAGGGGAACTACGTTCCGCAACAATGGATAAAATCCAATAAATCCAACCTACTAATTGTATGTGATGGTATTATATATCATATGGATCGGCAAGGATCGTATTATGTAGCTGAAAATCTAAATTGATACAGAAAGAATATTGAGGTGCATCCCGTGATTAAGATTTTCACAGAAATCGAAATAAAAGCATCTATTGATGTTTGCTTTGACATGGCAACGAATATTGATATACATACGCGGACTGTTTGGCCACATACCAAGGAACGAGCGATAGCTGGAACGACAACAGGCATGATTAGTGGAGGGGATACAGTTACTTTTGAGGCGAGACATTTCTTCATTAGGCAAAAACACAAGTCACTCATATCGAATTATGCTCGGCCTTACCGCTTTGTTGATGAGATGTTGCAGGGTACGTTTAAAAGTATGAGGCATGAGCACGAATTTATCGATTTAGGTAATAAAACTTTGATGAAAGATACATTAACTTTTGAGGCCCCGCTGGGCTGGGTCGGATGGATCGTTGAGAGGGTTGTGTTGAGGAGATATATGACACGATTTTTGAACTATCGGAATGAGCAGTTGAAAATTTTAGCTGAGCAAAAGTAAGTAGGGAGAAGAGAAGAGAGGGGATCCAATTGAAATTCTATCTTGCATCCAGTTTCAAAAACATCGACAATGTCCGATATGTTGCGAAGCAGTTGAAGTCTATGGGATATCTTCAAACATACGATTGGACGATGCATACAGGTATCGATTCACTTCAAGAGCTCGCGGCGATTGGTGCGAAAGAGAAAGAAGCCGTATTGCGTGCAGATCTCTTCATCATCATGTTGCCAGCGGGTAAGGGAAGCCATGTTGAGTTAGGACTAGCTCTCGGAGCAGGGAAGGCTATTTTTATGTATTCTGCTAACGATGAGATGAACGATATTGACAAAACGAGTACGTTTTATCAACTGCCGGAGGTGCAGAAAATCATCGGACCGATAGACGACTTAGTCTTAACGATAAATAAAAGTTGCGATCGAACAAACATGGGGATGCCTAATTTGAGTAGTAAGGGAACGTAGGTACGCTATTTCTATGTAAAATGCTAGTATTGGMAGCTAACGGAACGTGAATGCGCTATTTGTCCATTTTCGTGGATTTTTAGCAGTTTTCGAGTAAATAGCGTACTGACGTTCCCTTTCGATACCATTCTAGCTGGTTTTGCTGTAAATAACGTCTCCTGGTTCCGTTACAAACAAAAATGGACAGTAATGTATCGATTAAATGAAGGAAGATTTCCCATAAATCTAAGCAAAGGATCGAAATCATGAATCCGAATGAATTTATAGAAACATATAACTCAAATCGAAATGAGCTCATTTATTTCAAGTGGAATGGTAAGCATGCTAATGAATTAGTTGATGAGAATATTCATTTTAGAAGAGAGCTACTTAAATACATAGAGTCAATTGATTTCAATCATATACCTGGTGAACTTTTAAGAGATTTAATCATAGCTGAATCTCAGTATGCAAAAGAATCATGGGGAATTTATCGCCATTATTATCTAATAGTTGAAAACTTACTTAATCAAACAGGTGACCTATACTTGGTTGATGTAATTATCGCAGCCTCTTTTAGCTTTGATACCTATTGCTCTACTGTGGCAGCTAACCCAACGGAGTTGGATTTTGATGCAATTATTGTTGAAATGAAAAGTAGAAAAGAAGTTTCTCAAGATGAAGTGATGCGTAAGACATTTGATATGGGTATTGATATTTTTACAAGTTACAAATCGAAACAAAGCAAAGTAGATGAGGTAGCAGATACTATTACTAGCAATACTAAAATCAGCACATTCTTGAAAATAAAAAAAATATCCAAAAGTATTTTAAAAGCTAAAGGGGTCAACAAAGTGAGCAACAAAAAAATAAAATGGATCATTATTAGTTTTGCTTTCTTCATCATCGCTGTGATTGCGGTTAAGCTTATTATGGCTTTCGGTGGAGATATGGTAGTTAGCCATAATGTGTCGACTTTTACTAGTAAATCAAATGTGAATGGTAACGTTAATCTTACGATCGGGACTTTGAAAGGTACGTATAAGGTTCATGAGTATACGATTAAAACCGCTGGAAAAGTCAGTATTCCTTATGAATCAACGGTCGAATCCGGGAATGTAACCCTGCAAGTAGTGAATAAGAATCTCGTTCAATGGGAGAAAGTAATCTCTCCATCCAGTAGTGGACTCATCGAGTTTAATGGAGTGAGTGGAAGCTACTCGATTCAACTAGTGACAGAAGAAGCAAAGAAAATAAGTGTGAAACTCAATTTAAAATAGCTGAAAATTCACTTCCCAACAATAACGTATTCTCACCAAGAAAGATGTCTGTAGGCCGTGGGAGATAAATTCGTCCATCGTTTGAATTGTTTGCTGAATTGCGACAAATCCTTGTATCCCAATTGTTCGGCGATATGCTCGATTGAATGAGTAGGGTCCATTAGCAGGAGCTTGGCTTGACGCAGCTTGATTGTGCTCAAATAATGCCGTGGGGAGACCCCATAAGCTTTGTGAAAAACCCGATTGCAATGTGCGGGACTATACCCGAGCTGCTTCGCAATAAGCGTTATTCTGAAAGGTTCCTGCCCTTTCATTGTCGTAGAGGCTTGATGCTCAATGAATGCAGCTAGCTGTGCAGCTAAGCCAGAATCGCCGGTTTGCTGACTAGAAACCACAGCCTCATCGAGTAAGACCTCGCTTAACACGGTGAAAATACGAAAGGAAGCATGCATCGTTTGCAGCTTCAGACTCAGTCCACTAGAGGTATTTTCTCTGGCTATTTGTGCGAGATCCATAAGAATGGGACGGAGTAAGCTCTCCATTTTGCTGCCAGAGGGGTGAACAATTTGCCCAATTTGATTTAATTGGTGACGAAACCAAGGATCCGTTACCTCTAAATGTACACACACGTACTCCATCATATTGCCATCGACCGCACCCAAGCTTGCATGCACTTCATTCGGAAGGATCCAAACCAAATCGCCTTGCCTTTGTACAAAATGCTTGTCGCCAACGCGCATACGCTGGGAGCCATCAATGACAAGATTCAGCTCAAACATCGGATGTTGATGCTCTGGGAATGACCACTGCGCGTTAACCTTGCGAAGATGGGCGGCAAAAATTTGGAAAGATGCCTGCACATCAGGCAGCATACTCCCATGAACGACATTTTCGAGACCAGTTGGTAACGATTCTTGTTGAAAGACTTTCATAAAAAGACTMCTTTGGAAAAGGTTATTAAGTATTGGATACGATAACTATCTCACTTAAATAGGATGGAATCAAATGTTTCTTTTGTCMAAATGAAAGAGCGTATTGCCCATGGGTTCAGGGTTGGGGTCATTGTATAATAAGGGCAAATGACTGAGAGGAGCATCATCCTGATATGAAGAATCAATTTTTCAATGCACACCATTCACCAATTGGCGCATTTGCAAGCTTTACTCTTGGATTTCCAGGCAAAAGCGGAGGCTTCGATCTCGAACAAGCGCGTCCGCCAAAGCAAAATATATATATTGGGCTAGAAACTACGCAAGGCGGCACTTATGATGCTTTACCGTTCTTCGAGTACGTGAGTGAAGACGAAAGCCTTCGCTATGATATTGAAAATCCGGATCCAAAGCAGAATAAGAAGAAAACCGTTTTCCCTTTTGTACAGGATGAGATTCAACGCGAATTCAAAGTCAGCACAGATACGTGGAGAGCTGGCGATTTGGCATTCAGTCTGATTTCTCCCGTTCAGTCTGTACCAGATCCGGTAACAGCAAGTGATGAGGAGTTGCGTTTAGCGCTCGTCCCAGCTGTTCTTGCGAAGATTACCGTGGACAATACCCACGGAACCTCATCTAGAAGAGTTTTCTTCGGGTATCAGGGAACGGATCCATACAGTGCGATGCGCAGGTTGGATGATACGATGGAGGGTGCCGCGGGAATAGGTCAAGGCCGGATTACAGCAATTGTATCCAAAGATCCTGAAGTGCGTTCAGGTCTCTATTTTAGTATCGAAGATATTTTGAGTATGAAAATTGTAGAGAACTTGACCTTCGGACTCGGTACCGTTGGTGCTTTATTCGCTGACACCCCTGCGGGTGAGAAACGCACGTATGAATTCGCAATTTGCTTCCATCGCGGAGGCATTGTTACAGCGGGGCGTGATGCATCCTATACGTACGCTCGTTTATTCCGCAATATTGAAGCTGTTGCTGATTACGCTTTGGGCAATTTCGATAAGCTAATGGCATTAGCTCAAAGCTCAGACGCTAACATCGCTAATTCACGCTTATCGGATGATCAGAAGTTCATGCTTGCGCATGCGATTCGTAGTTATAACGGAAATACACAGCTTCTCGATATGGATGATGAGCCATTCTGGATCGTCAACGAAGGCGAATACCGGATGATGAACACGTTCGATTTGACCGTTGATCAGTTGTTTTATGAGTTAGCCGTGAATCCTTGGAYGGTACGTAATGAGCTGGATATGTTCGTGAAACGGTATAGTTATGAAGACATGGTTAGTTTCCCAGGCGATCCTTCGGAATACCCGGGTGGAATTTCATTTACACATGATATGGGAGTTGCGAATACACTTTCACGCCCAGGTTACTCGGCTTATGAGCTTTATGGTTTGGATGACTGTTTTTCTCATATGACACATGAGCAGTTGGTGAATTGGACCTTATGCGGAGCAACCTACGTGGCGCATACCGATGATCAAGCATGGCTGCAAACGAATCTTACCATTTTTGAAAAATGTTTAACGAGTATGCTCCATCGCGATCATCCAAATCCAGAACTTCGCAATGGGATCATGTCGTTAGACAGCACGCGCACGATGGGCGGAGCAGAAATCACGACGTATGACAGTTTAGATGTCTCGCTGGGACAATCCCGTAACAATATTTATATGGCGGGCAAATGTTGGGCGGCTTACGTGGCGATGGAAACTATTTTTGCTCAAAATGGTAGAGAAGATCTAGCTCTTATCGCAAGTGAACAGGCTCTGAAATGTGCACAAACAGTAACGTCATTCGTCACTGCAGAAGGATACATACCAGCCGTAGTCGGTGAAGGCAATGATTCCAAAATCATTCCAGCGATCGAAGGTCTGGTATTTCCTTACTTCACAGGCAATAAGTCTGTGCTTGACGTGAAGGGGCGTTACGGCTTTTATATCGAAGCGTTGAAAAAGCATCTGGATGTTGTCCTTGTTGAAGGTACTTGCCTGTTCACGGATGGTGGATGGAAGCTTTCTTCGACAAGTAATAACTCCTGGTTAAGCAAAATTTATTTGTGTCAATTCGTCGCACGTGAAATCTTAGATCTAACATGGGATGAATCGGGAGCTGCAGCGGATGCAGCCCATGTTGCATGGTTGACCCACCCAACCTTGTCCATTTGGAGCTGGAGTGATCAAATCATTTCCGGTGAGATTACAGGCAGCAAGTACTACCCGCGCGGTGTTACGAGCATTTTATGGCTGCAAGAAAAGAAATAATCACATTCGAGCAACTGAAGCATTCGCTTTGGTTGCTTTTTTGTTGGTACTATTTGTAAAATAGAAAGGGTGAGCTTCGTTTGATTGGAGGTATTGAGCTTATGAAAAAAGAAATCTCTGCAGGCGGTGTCGTTTACCGACAAATTGGCAATGATTTTCACATTTTACTCATCGAGGATCGCTATCGGAAACTGGCTTTCGCGAAAGGTCGCATGGAGGCTGGGGAGACGATTGAGCAAGCGGCGCTTCGGGAAATCAAAGAGGAAACGAATATTGATGGCAAAATTATTCAGCCACTGATTATTAATTATTATCAGTTCGAGCACACGGAACATGGACATGTGGAGAAGGAAACACACTATTATTTAGTCGAAGCACTCAGCGATGATCTCAAAGCTCAAACGGAGGAAATTCGGGGAGTCAAGTGGCATGGCGCGGCGGATGCCTGGGCCGAACACAATTTGAATGGTTACCAGAATAATCGCGGGATTTTGAGAATGGCGCTTGAAATCTTGGGATTCCTAGGTGAAGAGGATGAGATGACTGTATAATGAAAGCGTATAGATTTTAGGAGGCGAAAATTTTGAATACGAAAAACGAATTGCCACAGCTGCATTTTGAAGATCAACTTGCTTTTGAACAGTGGCTTGCGATAAATCATAACACTTCTCCTGGCATCCGATTGCAAATCGCAAAGAAAGGTGCTCGAATCAAAACGGTTTCTTACGATCAAGCACTCGAGAGCGCGTTATGTTATGGGTGGATTGATAGCCAGAAAGAAAAAGCGGACGAGCAGTCCTGGCTTCAACGTTTTACGCCTCGCGGTGTGAGAAGTATTTGGTCCAAAGTGAATAAAGATAAGGCAGAGATTCTAATTGCAAATGGACGAATGAAACCTTCCGGCATGAAGGCGATCGAGGCTGCGAAGAAGAATGGGCAGTGGGAGAAAGCCTATGAACCGCAAAGCCATGCAACAATCCCCGAGGATTTCGCTTTGCAATTGGAGAAGAATAGCGAGGCGAAGGCCTTCTATGATACCMTGGATCGGCAAAATAAATATGCGATTACGTTCCGGATTCATACCGCCAAGAAGCAAGAAACCCGTGTGAAGCGGATTCAGGAGTTTATTTTGATGCTAGAAAATGGGGAAAAGATATATCCTTAGACTTTGATATAGATATACAGAAAGGAAAACCAACATCATGACGAAAAAACTCTATTATGAAGATGCGTATATGAAAGAATGGCAAACTACGATTAGCCAGAAGATCGAAAGAGAAGATGGCCATTATGTCCTCTTGGAGGAGACAGCGTTCTATCCGCATGGCGGTGGACAACCCTGTGATGCCGGTGAAATCAACGGAATTCCTGTCTTGAATGTGATAGTGGAGGAGGACGTTATCCTACATAAGCTAGAGAGCATGCCAGAAGGAACTCAAGTGAATTGTAAGCTGGACTGGCAGCTTAGATTCGATCATATGCAACAACATAGTGGTCAACATTTACTTTCGGCCGTATGCCGAGATCTGTTTGAGGCAACACCGTGAGCTTTCATCTGGGGACGGATTACTGCACAATTGATGTGGAGTCGCAGGAACTTGAACCAAGCAAGTTAGCGGCGATTGAGACTGAAGTGAATCGTAAGATTTACGAGAATCTCTCGATTAGCAGCTATTTTGTTACACCTGAGGGGTTAGCGCAGCTTCCGCTTGTCAAACAACCTAAGGTGACGAAGGACATTCGGATTGTTGAAATCAATGGCGTAGAGTATAACGCGTGCGGAGGTACGCATGTTTCGTCAACTGGCGAAATCGGGATCATTAAGCTTTTGAAAACAGAGAAGCAAAAGGGAAACACCCGGATGTATTTCCTTTGTGGACTTCGTGCGATAGCTGAATTTAACGAGAATGTGAGAATTCTTGGGGCATTGTCAGGCAAATTTAATACGGGTAAAGATGAAATCATAGATCGTATTGAGAAGTGGGAGCATGAGCACAAACTTGTTCAAACTGAGTTAGCTGGGCTTAAAGAGAAACTAGATGAGTACTTGGTGCAGGAGTTACTGGTGGAAAGTCAGGATATCATTGCACGTCAATTCACTGATAAATCCTTGAAGGATATGCAGAGTTTAGCAAGTAAGATTGCTTCGAAGTCTGATCTTCCAATCTTGTTCATAAGTTCTTCTGAGAACAAAGTCGTTTTTGCACACAATGGCCATTATGCACAAGCATGCGGAGCATTCTTCAAAGCTCATTTTGGAAGCTTCAACGGCAAAGGTGGCGGCAGCGATAAGTTGGCGCAAGCGGGGTTCTCCAGTGGAGAGGATGCTATGGCCTTCTATTCCTATGCGGAAGCGCAATTGAGAGAGAAGTAAGGAAGATCGTTTGGAGGGCTTTTTATGAAGAAACGATTAACCATTTTTTTCGTAGCAGCTGTAGTATTAATTGGGTTTTATTTTATTTCTGAGCTCTTTAGAAGCGAACCACCTAAACCGACGATTACGGCAGGCGATAAGAAAATTGCTTTCGCGCAAGGTTCATACTGTTGGTCTGGTTTATTTAGCGGAGTGTGCTCAGATATGCCTGCTCCCCATGAGCTGACTAAATATGCGGGTCTTAATCCCGTTGTGGTCTCACCAGAATCCCAAATAACGATCAAATTTAGAAACAAACCTAAGAAAAATTCGTTGGGTGTGCAGTTATGGACAAATAATGAAAGGACCTCTGAAAATGTGCTACTAAAGAATCAAATGTTGACGGTACCCAAAGAGAAAGGCTTGTACATATATGGGGTTTCCGCAAATTGGAGGAAAGGAAGTTCCATGTATTTCTTTGTTATAGAGGTTCAATAGATCAGTCTAAAATTGATTTAATAAATTTGTCACATAAGGAGATATAACAATGGCAAATAACAAAGTACTAAGAATGGACAATGTTGGCATCGTTGTAGAATCCCTTGATAACGCAATCTCTTTCTTCGAGGAGATTGGCTTGAAGCTCGAAGGGCGAGCAACTGTCGAAGGTGAATGGGCTGGTCGCGTAACCGGGCTGGGTTCACAGTGTGTAGAGATGGCTATGATGATTACCCCAGATGGTCACAGCCGAATTGAACTTTCGCGATTTCTCACACCACCTACTATTTCAGATCACCGAACTGCTCCTGTAAATGCCCTCGGATATCTACGCGTCATGTTCACCGTAGAGGACATTGACGAAATGGTATCCAGACTCACTAAGTTTGGGGCTCAGCTCGTTGGCGAAGTGGTTCAGTACGAGAACTCGTATCGGCTCTGCTACATTCGTGGTAGTGAAGGAATTCTAATTGGTTCAATCACGACATCACGGCAGCCGGCACACACTGGGCTGCCGTTGTCCTTTGAAGTAAAGGGCAGTCAACTTCCGAAATGTGACAATTTACAAGTGTGTAAAAAAGTAAGGATATAGTGAGAATAACAGGGCAAATGGAATCTGAATTCGTAAAGGAGGTTAAAAAATGATAGAACAAGTTACGGTCGTGGCAAACCCTGCCTATCCACTCGAAGGAATTTTAACATTGCCAGATGACTCCAACGAAAAAGTTCCGGCAGTGGTATTCGTTCATGGCTCAGGACCCTTGGACAAAGACGAAACCATCGGTGCCAATAAATTATTTCGAGATTTGGCAGAGGGGCTTGCGAGTAAAGGAATTGGCTCGTTGCGTTATGATAAACGCACGAATACCCATGGCAAAGAAGTCATAACAGAACTTGGCGGCAAACTTACCGTAAAGGAAGAAATAATCGAGGACGCTATTATGGCAATCCATATGCTAAAAAAAGACCCCCGCGTTTATGCAAACCGCGTATTTTTGATTGGACACAGCCAAGGCGGGATGCTTGCTCCCCGAATCGACGCCGAAGGCGGMGATCTAGCAGGGCTTGTACTCTTAGCCGGAACTGCTCGAACGCTTGAAGAAGTGATCCTCAATCAAAACGAAGACTCCATCAAGCAGCTTGAAGAAGCTCAGCAAGAAATCGCCTTAAAGCAGGTCAAAGAACTACAGGATAAGTTCGACGCCATCGATAACATGACAGAAGAGATGGCGCAGCAAACCCCGTTATTTGCTTCTGTTTATGGCTGGTATCTTAAAGAGATGAAGCAGCATCCTGTTCGTGATTATTTCTATCAAAGTAAAAAACCGACTTTCGTGATGCAGGGCGAACAAGATGTGCAGGTGTCGGTCGAAAAAGATTTTGACCGATTCCGCGAGATGTTAAAAGACAATCCATCCGCTTCTTTTAAGCTGTATCCCGGCTTGAACCATCTATTCATGAAAGCGATATACGGGACACTGAAAGATATTTGGCAAGAATATAATATCCCGCAAACAGTGGACTCTGCCGTTATAGAAGATATTGCTCAGTGGATATTGTCGGTTTAGACCGCGACAACCCTGTAAAAATTACTTTAACTCTGAATAAACATTGGTTTACTCCAAGTCTTCATAATKGGGAGAATGGTTAGATTGTGTAAACGAATAGTTTGAGATTCAGTAGAGAGGGGAGTGTTGCAAATGGACAATCTTATAGCGGATCGAATATATTTACAGGAATTTATGTCTTCTGACTGGCTAGATGTTTCATGCGAATGCTAGTGAATTTTGGCTTTAAGGAGTTTCAACTCCATCGAATTTATGCAACTTGTGACCCTAGAAATATAGGATCATCTAAGTACTTGCCAAAATAGGAAGCAAGAAAGTTGCATATTTTTAGTCATTTTGCAACTTGAATAATGTTAATAACAATGATATATTTAGATTATTAGGGAATTATCTAAATAAATAAAAATAATGAGGTGAACAACACGAACGATGCATGTAAAGCCTTATCCGACCCTACCCGACGTAAAATTATATTGTTGGCGTAATTTAGTACTCTAACTTCCCAGAACAAGTGGCTATTCATTTTAATATATGTAATGGGAAAGGAAATGGGTTCATTAAATAAGAGTTTTATTTACCATTGATTGGATTTTTTTMAACAGGGTGTATGGTGATTATGAATGTTCATTCCTAAATAATATTGTTAAAATTTCCCATTTTGGAGGTACATACTTTTGAAAACGAATTCTACAATCCCCTTAAAAGTGATCTCGGCTATGCTGGCCTTAACCGTCAGTCTCCCGACCATCTCAAGTGCTGCGTCAAATCAGACGCTGGTGGTTACTCCGGCTTCACATGTCCAAATTGCTGCTGACCGTTCAGCGCAAATCGTACCCTTACGTGCAGTTGTCGAAAATCTCGGTGGAGAAGTGTTGTGGGACGAAACCAGCTCGTCTGTAAGCGTCAAGTATCTCGGACATGCATTATCCTTGAAAATCGGGAGCAATGAAGCCGTAATCGACGGCAAGGCGATTACATTGCAGTCGGCGGCGCAGCTCGTAGAAGAACGCACCAATTTTCCGCTTCGTGCTCTCAATGAAGCACTCGGTACCACAATCGGTTGGGATGACCAAGCCCAAGCCATCATCTTTGACAAAACGGATCTCACCGGCAAAGCGACAGCTTTTATTGCCTCCGCTTTGGGCTCATCGCCAAACAGTTCGACGCAGTTTTTTAGCGCCAATCTTGGGTCAGTTGCTACGATGGAGAGTATCAAACAATTTTTCGGATACGCAACAGGTCAACTTGGAAGATTTAAAGGTGTAACCAAACTCACGTCCGACAAAACCATTGTACACGAAAATGTGAGGCTCACACTCACTTTTGAAAAAAGCGAAATACCGTTCGTCCTCAGATTTAATCATGGAGGAGAGATCGATGACTTTTTGCTCGATTCTTCCGCAGCAATGAAGCTAGAAGGTTACAAACTGCCGAGCTATGCGAATTCGGAAACATATAACGAAAAGGAAGTTATGATCGGTGAAGGTCGCTGGGCTTTACCTGGCACACTGACGCTGCCAACAGGAAAAGGTCCGCATCCCGTAGTTGTGCTCGTACACGGATCGGGGCCGAATGACCGCGACGAGTGGCTTGGCGCGCTGAAGCCGTTCAGCGATCTAGCAGTAGGATTGGCTTCACAAGGTATTGCCGTTCTGCGTTACGAAAAACGCAGCCTTGAATATCCGGCGCAGCTCAGTCTTTTGCCGTATATGACGATGAAAGAAGAAGCGCTCGACGATGCGCTTACCGCCGTCAAACAAATGAGCAACACCGAAGGCATCGATCCTAAACAGATTTACGTACTCGGACACAGCCAAGGAGGTTTCATGATGCCGCGTCTTGTGGAAGCAGATAAAGATAAGCAAATTGCAGGAACTGTGCTAATGTCAGCGCCAGGTGGCTCCTTTTTCGACTTATTGGAAAAGCAATTTTCTTATCTCGTAGATCTGAAACAGATGCCTCCCCAATCGTTGGACTTTTATAAAAAGCAGTTTGCTATCTTGAAGGACCCTAACTTGTCCACGGCCAACCCTCCGAAAGAATATTCACTCGGATATTGGTTTATGGACCTACGCGGCTATGAGCCCGCTGAAAAGGCGAAGACTCAGACAGGAAAAATGCTCGTCCTACAGGGAGGGCGCGATTATCAAGTCATGCCAGATCAGATTGATATCTGGAAGAACAACTTGAAAGATCGGAAAGACGTTACTTATCACCTGTACCCAAAACTCAATCACTTCTATACCGAAGGCGAGGGAGCCATGAGCACGCCTCAGGAGTACCTCAAGCAGGGTAACATCCCGTCCGAAGTCATCAATGACATCGGCAATTGGGTTAAAAACAAATAAGTTTGCAGAAAAGTAAATGGAGTACTAACAAATAAAACCCGCGGATTCAATGATATGGCCCCTCTGTTAAGGACACTTTTAAAAAACTAATTTATGCCTAAGCAGATAACCATAGATGATTTCGATCATTGTTACGAAATTTACTAACTGGGAACTATAGCGTAATTATCCATCAAGTCAGCGGCTGCCGAGTAATCCGGCAGCCTTTATCAATATTATGAAGTCTAGTCTTTTTAGGGAGTGTTAGTATGCTTAGTTATAAGAACACAACAATGGAAATTTCAATCAGTGGAATTGATACAGCTGTTCTATCAGTAGGGGCAACCGAACAGTGTGGACCGTATTTGCCAATGCATTTAGATACGCTTATGGTGGGTTATTGTCCGTTTTTACAGCTATGTGGATTTGTCCTGTAAAAATCAACATCAAAATGTCACATTGCCAAAAAGAAAAACTTGAAACTCACTTGGATTAACGCTATTATAGACTCATAAAGTCTTTAATGGAGGCATGTTTATGAAATATTCACAGGCGACCGACTATGCCCTTCATGCGATGTTATATTTAGTAAACTTCGGGCCTGACAAACCTGTTGGTGTGCAAATGCTTGCCGAGAAGCTTAATGTTTCTCAGACTTATCTATCCAAGTTGATGACGAAGCTTGTCAAAGCTGGTTTGATCCAGTCTTCACCTGGAGCTAACGGTGGCTATCGCATCAAGCAGAATCAGCAGGACATCTCCTTTCTCGATATCATTCGTGCCATTGAAGGTACCGCGTCTTTGTTCGAATGCAGCTTTAATCATGGAAACGGATGTCAGATCCAGCAGGTTGTGATGGACGCTGAACGACAATTGGAACAGTATCTAGCAAGTAAGAAAATCGCAGATTTGGTAAGCATGCATATGACGGAATAGGATCCGTCCTTTTTTTAGAATCTATTATAGATATTAAGAGTCTATTAAGTCTCTAATAAAAAACGCGCGAGAGGAAGTTGAATATGAAAAAGACTATGAACTATGATTGTGTGATTATCGGTGGGGGTCCTGCAGGTCTGAATGCAGCTTTAGTCCTAGGAAGGGCAAGAAAGAATGTGCTAGTGATTGATGAGCAGCGACCTCGTAACAGGGTTACTCGCGAATCACATGGTTTCCTTACACGTGATGGTATTGAGCCAAGCGAGTTACGGCAAATAGCCATTGAACAGATTCGCGCATATCCATCCGTCGATTTTGTGTCCGATACAGGAGTGTCGATAACAGGAAAGGATGGCGATTTTCAAGTCACGACAGCTCAGGGGGAGAGGTACCAAGGTAAGAAGGTGCTTTTTGCAATAGGAAAAAAAGACGTTCCCTTGGATATTGACGGTTTGACAAAGGTATACGGCAAGAGCGCTTTTGTTTGTCCGTATTGTGATGGTTGGGAACTACGGGATCAGCCACTAGTGCTCATCGTGAATGGAGCCAAGGCGCTTCACCTTGCGAAAATGATCTCCGGCTGGACAAGTCGGTACACGTTATGCACGAACGGACCTGATGGGATGTCAGATACTGAAAAAGAGGAACTCAAGCAACATAACGTACCAATCTATGATTCACCGATTCGTTCCATTATTTCGAAGGAGGGCCAGGTTCAACACGTTGAGCTAGTGGACGGAACCCAAGTTCCTTGTAAGGGAATATTCTTTGCCCCGAAACTGGTGATCGGATCAGATCTGCCGCAAACCATAGGCTGTGCGATGACGGAAGCGGGAACGGTCGTCGTAGATCAATTCGGTAAAACGAATGTTGCAGGTGTATATAGTGCTGGAGATGCTGCATCAGAGATGTATCAAGTCATTGCTGCTGCTTCCTTAGGTGCGTTGGCTGGCATGAGCATAAACGGCGAACTGCTAATGGAGAATTGGCATCACATAAGTTTACAGTAAATAGGCAAGAAAGAATGGAGATGGTCTTATTTGAAGGATAATTTTACAATGAATTCGGAAATGGCTCAAGTGTATGAAACGAACGCACGAGTCTCAATACCTACGTATGACGCGTTATTCGGGATGGTTCAATCCTATTTCCGAGCTGAATTAAGCGGAGAAGGCGCTTCGGTGCTGGTCATCGGCGCAGGAGGAGGAAACGAACTATCCGCATGGGGACCGACTAACCCGGAATGGACTTTCACGGGAGTGGACATTTCAGAAGAAATGCTTAAGATTGCACAACATAAAACAAACCAACTTGGCCTGTCTAATCGTGTGAAACTGATTCATGGAACGATTAACGATTTGCCCGAGGATACCGCGGTATACGATGCGGCTACTTGCATATTGGTTCTTCACTTCATCGATAATGTGCAAGAGAAGCTGGATCTGATCAGAACCATTCATTCGCATTTGAAACCAGGAGCTCCATTTGTACTCGTTAGTGCCTATGGGGATCGCGATAGTACCGAACTAAAGGACAGATTACATGTTTGGGGAAGCTTTTGGTTGGATGTAGGGAGAGCACCTTCCAAAGTCAACGAGATGGTCAATACAGGTATTATGAAAATTTCATTCTTGCCTGAAAAGCAAATCGAAGGGTTACTGCAAGAATCCGGCTTTACGAATATAACGAAGTTCTTTGTAACTGGACTTTTTGGGGGATGGATTTGTCATGCAGGAAGTAATGGAGTAGGCATCGAATCTGAAGTGTAGTTGGAATTCATACTACGCTCTGGATAAAAGGAGATAAAACGATGAAGGCTCAGAAAATACGCCCATTTGTTCCGTCAGGCGAGGATTTCGCCCTTGCTGTACAGTTTTATTCGGACCTCGGATTTGAAAAAATATTTTCAAATCATCAGGGTGCCATTTTCAAAGTTGACGAGACGGAATTTCATTTACAGAACTATCATAACGTAGAATTACAACAAAACTATATGTTAGAAATGTGTGTACAGGACATAGACGCGTGGTGGACGCATATCCAAAACACCGAGGTCGTCAGTAAATATCAAGTTCGAGCGACTCCGCCTAAGATGCAACCTTATGGAAAGCGAGCCATTCATCTGATTGACCCCGCGGGTGTTCTCTGGCATTTCACTGAATAAGAATTGGATATGGAGGAGAAATCATTGCACATTCGAGTTCTGGATGAACATGATGCAAGGATGTATCAAGAATTAAGATTGACTGCGCTGCAAAACAGTCCTGAAGCATTTGGATCAACGTATGAACGAGAAGTTCAATTTACGATGGAAATGGTAGCTGATCGTATTAAGCCCAAGAAGGATACGTTTGTACTTGGTGCATTTGATGATCGTGGTACGCTTATTGGTTCCGTATCTTTTGTAAGAGAGAGCAGTTTGAAGACAGCGCATAAAGGTAATGTTTATGGGATGTATGTGGCTTTGAATCAGCAAGGTCAAGGTTTGGGGAAAAGGTTAATGGTTGAACTTATTCGGATAGCTAGTGAATGCGATGGCGTTGAGCAAATCAACCTAGCGGTCATGTCACATAATGAAGCAGCGAAGAAGTTGTATGTCTCTCTTGGGTTTAAGGTTTATGGTGTGGAACATCATGCACTGAAATATAAGGGTACGTATTATGATGAGGATTTGATGGTTCGGAGATTGAATGAAGAGGCATAAAACGATGATTCCAATCATTGTGATATGTATATTCGTTATCTTTTTTCCTATGAAATGGTTAGTCGAACAAAATAAGTCGTTATATGATCAAATTGAATATGTCATTTCGGCTACGGATACTGATTTTAACGAACTCCTGCATATCCATACGGATAGTAAGCGAACTTTAGCCTTTTATACGACGAATAAGTCAGAGCTGTGTGTAGTATTGCTAAAGAAGAAAATTCGTGGCTATGCAATGAGTGAGTATATCAATAGAAGTGCAATGTTTGTAGATCGAGAATTAAGCTGGCAAGGATCAGAGAGTCAAGCATCCAACATTCACCTGTTGTATGGGGTTGTTGAAAACCCTGGGATAACTCAGATACTTATCATCAGTGAGGGAAGCTTGCCAGCGCATCTAATTAAAAATKGTGAGAATACCATCTGGTACTTCGTAACCGAGAGCAGTTTGAAAGATCCGATTACGATTCGAGCATCGAATAAAAATGGAGAAACCTTGTATGAAACAGGGAATGTAGAGTTTTGGAAGAATAAGTAAATGTATAAACTACAGCTAATTTGCTCGAATCTGACGTGTTTTGAGGATTAGATGGAAAAAGTACATGTAATATATATGAATTTTGAAGAATCGAGCAAATGGAAGGAATTTAACTACAGGAAATACAGTTAAACCTTAAATTTCGAGAGATCTGCTTCAAATAGATGGAGAAAATCCAGTTAAATTGCGTCGGGAAGCAGGCTGATTTCTCATCGGTCATTAACGAAAAAAAGAGGCTGTTTCAAAAGTCTACATTGACTTTCGAGACAGCCTTTTCATGCTGATTATTCTGACGTAGGGGTAGATTGAACGAATTGATTAGAAAACATCCGGGAATACGTTCMCTTTTGACTCATTAATGTGTTGTGATTGCCTTGCTCGGCGATTATACCTTGATCGATAACCATAATCGTATCCGCATTCCGAATCGTATTCAGTCGGTGAGCAATAATGAAGCTCGTACGCCCATTCATGATGGAGAGGAGTGCTTCCTGAATATGAAGCTCTGTTCGCGTATCAATGCTGCTCGTTGCCTCATCCAGGATAAGAATAGAAGGGTCGGCGAGAATAACACGAGCTATCGCAAGCAACTGCCGCTGGCCTTGACTTAAGTTTCCGCCATTTTCAGAGAGCGGCGTATCATAGCGCTTAGGCAGTCGACTAATGAAGGTGTCGGCATTTGCCAGTTTAGCAGCTGCGATCACGTCCGCATCCGTTGCTTCAGGGTTGCCGTATTTGATGTTTTCTTTAATCGTGCCGGAGAATAAATACGTATCCTGCAGCACAATGCCAAAACTACGGCGAAGACTGCTGCGGGTATAGGATTTGATATCCCTACCATCGATCAAGATCGTACCGCTTGTCGAATCATAGAAGCGAGTTACAAGATTCACGATTGTCGTTTTGCCCGCACCTGTGGGTCCTACCAGAGCTAGGCTGCTGCCTGCCGCTGTCTCGAAGCTGACCTCTTTAATAATCGGTCTATCCGGCCGATAACCAAAGGTTACATTTTCAAAGGTAACGTGACCAATCGGTTTCTCCAGATCTACGGCTCCTGGTTCATCCTCAGCCTCTTCCGCTTCATCCAACACTTCAAATGCACGTTCTGCTCCTGCTACACCGGATTGCAGCACATTATAAGTGTTCGCAATCTCATTGAGTGGTCTTACGAATTGGCGCGAATAGCTTAGGAAGCTCGCAATGACACCGACAGTAATATGACCTTTGACGGCCAAAATACCGCCGACGATGGCAACGGAAGAGAAGCCGACATTGTTGATGACACCAAGGATAGGCATCAGAAAACCAGACCAGATTTGCGCTTTTAGTCCAACCTCATACAATCGACCATTTACGTTGTTGAACTCCTGGATTGCTTTCTGCTCACGATTGAATGCTTTAACGACAAGGAGGCCGGAGATCGTTTCTTCAATATGACCGTTCAACTTGCCAAGCTGTGCCTGTTGCTCTTTGAATAACACGCTAGTACGTTTGGTAATTGTTTTGGCCAGCAAGAACACAAGTGGAACCGTAATGAGCGTAGCTAGCGTCAGGGTTGGACTTAAAATAAGCATCATGATAAAAGAACCAACTATAGCAATAGATCCTGTCATCAATTGTGTAGTTGCTTGCGAGATGGAGTTGCTTACATTGTCGATATCGTTCGATAGTCGGCTCATGACATCGCCATGGCTGCGTCCGTCAAAATAAGCAAGGGGCAGCTTCTGCAGCTTTGCAAACATCGTTTGGCGAAGTCTCCGCACGACACGTTGTGCCAGCCCAGCCATAACCCAGCTTTGCATAAAGGTAAGTCCGCCATCAGCAATGTAAGTGGCAATCAGAACAATCATCACCACGTCGAGAACGCTATAATCTACTACGCCTCCGGCCATGGTATCAACGGCGACACCAATGAGATAGGGCCCAGCTAAGGTTAGAGCAGCATCTGCTAGAATAAACAGGAAGACGATGGTCAACCACTTTCGTTCTGTACCCATATAGGACCAGAGGCGGCGCATGGTATTTTTAAAATTTTTGGGCTTCACAGCAGGAGCACGCCCTCCGCGACCCAGTGGTCCGGTGATCATCGGTACGTCAGGTGCTTGTTGTCGCGAACTATCATTCGGCTTTGACATGATGTGGCAGCTCCTTTCCGAATTGGGAGTGACATATTTCCATATAGATACGGCAACTGGTCATTAGCATCTCATGTGTGCCGATGCCCACGATTTCACCATCGTCCATAACGACGATCTTATCTGCATCCATGACGGAAGAAATTCGCTGTGCAATAATCAAACAAGTCACGCCTGAGGCAAATTCCTTGAGCGATTGTTTGATTTTCGTCTCAGTTGCAGTATCTAATGCACTTGTGCAATCATCGAGTATCAGAATGTCAGGTTTACGAATTAGTGCGCGAGCGATGGATAACCGCTGTTTCTGTCCACCGGACAAGTTCACACCCTTTTGACCCAGCCTCGTTTCATAGCCTTCAGGAAATGCTGCAACGAAGCCATGTGCTTCTGCCATAATTGCAGCTTGTTCAACTTCTTCATGTGTAGCATGCTCATGGCCCCAACGCAAATTCTCTTCAATCGTGCCGCTAAAAAGAATGGTGTTCTGAGGTACGATTGCAATGCGATCTCGCAGCTTGGAAGGCTCCAATTCGCGTATATCCACACCGTCAACACGGATCGAGCCTGAACTCGCATCATAGAAGCGGGGGACGAGACTCACAAGGCTGCTTTTACCAGACCCCGTGGAGCCGATGATACCAATTGTTTCTCCTGGGAGGCATGTCAAGTTGATCTGTTTCAAAATAGGTTCACCAACAGCTCCATCATAGGAAAATGATACATCCGTGAATTCGATTCGGCCTCGAGGACGCTGAGCAGGCAGGGCAGCGGTATCGTTCCATGTCATTTCATTGATTTGACTGAAAACTTCACCGATCCGTGTAGCGGAGGCTTTGGCCCGAACGAACATATTAAATACCATCGAAATCGTCAGCAAGGCAAACAAAATTTGCGTCATATAATTGACGAACGCTACGATATGACCAACTTGCATCTGATGTTGATTAACCCGCCAGGCACCTAGCCAAAGCACGGCAACAATGCCAAAATTGACTGTCAGTAGGATGGAGGGGTTAAAAATCGCAAGCAGTCTTGTCACCTGAATCGACTTGTCCTGATAATCGATATTGGCTTTCTGAAACTTCCCGGCTTCATGATCAAACCGATTAAATGCTTTCACAACACGTATGCCGGACAAATATTCTCTTATCACGCGGTTGACGTTGTCCAGTGCTTTTTGCACATTAACGTACCTAGCAAAACCCACCTTCAAATTCAATGCCACGAGCACACCAACGAGCGGTACCACAATAAGTAAGACAACAGCCAGATGCATATTCAGCCTTATTGCCATAATTAAACTACCAATACATAAGATAGGTGCTTTCACAAAAATGCGCATGAGACCATTCACAAAATTTTGCACCAGCGTCACATCATTCGTTAATCGTGTAATTAAGGAGGCGCGCTCGAATCGCTCGATATTGGTGAAAGAAAGCGATTGTATCTTTTCAAATAAATCCGCTCTAAGTTCTGTGCCGAATTTCTGGGAAACATGGCTGGCGACAATATTCCGAGTAGAAGCAGCGACGGCTCCGAACGCCGTGATGAGCAGCATCAAACCACCCATGCGCAGCACATAATCAAGCCGTTTCTCCGCAACGCCAACGTCCAGAATGTGGGACATAATTGTTGGTTGCATTAAATCCGCAAGCGCTTCCAGCATGACGAAAAACACAGCCACTAGAAACAATTTCCAGTGCTTCCTGATATATTTCTTCATAAAATTCATTGGTGCACACGCTCCTCTTTCCGCAGTCCATAGTCATCCTTAGTTACTAGCAATTTTATAACGGAAGCTATTTCACGTGCAATATAAGGATGTAAACAATCCAAGGATCATTGAGACAGATACCTGAAAATATGTCCAATGGTTCATGAATATCGTCATGGCAACGTTTTCTTGGAAACCGTATAGTTAAATTGTAGTTAACATAAGCGAGTGAAGGAGGGCGCAGATCGGAATTGGCTAGTGGAGGAACCTAAAGATGAAGGTACGGGGATGGCAAGCAAAGGAAAGAGCGATCTAAGGTCCATTGGCGTGGGAACTCCTTAGAATCGCTCTCGGTAGTGAGAATGAATTTCGATTGAAATTCACAGCTCACTACAATTTTGACACAAATTCAGCTGGATAAGCAAGTACAAATTGTGTGTTTAAAATTGAAGGGAGTTAAAACGACGATGGGAAAAATGAAAAGCTTACAGATGATGGGTGCAGCAAGTTTATCGATGGCATTGGTGTTGACAGGATGTTCGTCTACCAAAACGGCAGAAACTTCACCGGCAGCGGTTTCCCCAGCAGCAACACAAGCCGCAGCCGCAACGAAAGCCCCAGAGCCAGCGAAAAGCGGTGAGAAAGTTACCGTTAACTTCTGGAATCCGTTCTCTGGTAATGACGGTCCATTTATGAAGAAAATCGTGGATAACTATAATAAATCGCAAGATAAATATACGGTGAAAATGACGATCCAACCGAGTGGTGACTACTATAAGCTGCTTGATACAGCGATTGCTACGAAAAAAGGTGTACCTGATGTAGCGATCATGCATCTTGACCAAACACCTACGTACATTGCTAAGGATCAGCTCCAACCTGTTGATGCGATTGCGAAAGCTGTTGGTGTAGAGAAGAGTAACTTCCCACCAGCCACAGTGGAATACTCCACAAAGGATAATAACTGGTACAGCATTCCGCTAGATATTCATCCGTTAGTGATGTATTACAACAAGGATTTGTTCAAAGCTGCTGGTATTACGAAGGTACCAACGAATCGTCAAGAGTTCGTTGATGCTGCGCAAAAACTGACGGATGCTTCCAAAGGAATATGGGGGGCAGCGATGCCAACCTTCTGGATCCAAAACTTCTTGTTCCCAACAATTTTGTTCCAAAATGGCGGGGATTTCTTAGATGATAAAGGCAACATCGCCTACAACTCACCAGCAGGTGTAGAAGCGGTTACCTTTATGAGAAGTTTAACAACGATGAAGGTATCACCTCCAACCGTTGCGGCTGATGGCGATTTCAACTTGTTCCAACAAGGAAAAAGCGCGATGCACTTTAATGGTCCATGGTCGAAAGATGCCTTTGATAAAGCGAAAATTAATTATGGTGTAGCTCCGGTTCCACAGTTAGGAACAGTAAAACAAGCCGTATTCGGCGGTTCCCATAACTTCGTAATTCCTAAAGCTACAACCGATGCCAATATCCTAGCTGGTGTTGGTGATTTCTTGAAATATGTGAATGCAAATTCCATTGATTGGGCGGAGTCTGGTCAAGCGGTTGCATCCAAAGTAGTTCGCGATAGCGCAGCTTTCCAAGCGATGACTCAGCAACAAACCGAAGTAGCGAAGGAATTTGAGTATGTGAAATTTGCGCCAAAAGTATTAAATTGGGGTCCGATTTCAGACAGTATCTGGAGCGAGCTTGCGAACGCCCTTCAAGGTAAAAAAGATCCAAAAGCTGCGCTAGATGATGCAGCAGCCAAATCGACTGCAGCCATGAAGAAGTAACTATAGCGAAACATCATGGAAAGGCGGGTACCCAGTACCCGTCTTCCCTTTTAAAGAAGAGGAGGGAATCAAGTGCCTACCCCATCACATTGGAAATCCAAGCTGACATCAAGCTTATTCATATTACCTTATCTTATTGCCTTCTTAGCCTTTACGCTGATCCCCATCATTTACGGGTTCATCATTAGCTTGAAGCAGTACAACCTGCTAGATCCTGTGCATCCGTTCGTGGGCTTTGACAATTACCGGAACATATTTACGAGCGGAACCCAAGAAAATGACTTATTTTTCATCGGAATGAAAGCAACCTTGAAATTCGTCGTGTTTTCAGTTCCTTTTTTAGTCATAGTGGGACTAGGATTTGCCTTATTGTTGAATGCACTTCCAGCGAGATTACGATCCTTCTTCCGTTCGATCTATTTCATCCCCTATGCGGTATCTGCTACGGTCATGGCGGTTATTTGGAAGCGGATGTTCGACGTCACAGGCGGATTCATCAATCTACTCCTTGCAAAAGTTGGGATTCGTGAGTTCGATCCGGTTCCTTGGCTGTTGGATACGCCTTTCGTGTGGTTTGCGTTAGTAATCGCTACACTTTGGTGGACGATCGGCTTCAACATGATTATCTTCGTTAATGCACTAAATGGTGTCCCTGAGGATCTCTATGAAGCTGCCAAAATTGACGGTGCCAACGGTTGGGACAGACTGAAGAGTATAACACTACCATTTATCAGACCCGTCTTGATTTTTGTATTGATTACTTCGACGATTGCTTCGTACAACATCTTTGCGCAGCCGAATTTGATGAGTAATGCAGGGGATGAGACGAAGGTGCTATTGATGGGGATTTTGCAAACAGCTTACACGGCTAGAGAAATCGGTTCAGCATCTGCAATGGCGATTCTTATGGGCTTAACGATCATGATTGTGTCTGTTATTCAATTCAAAGTCACGAGCAGGAAGGAGTAGAGGACGTTGAAATCACTGAAAATCTTTTATGTACTGCTTGCTTCCATACTAGGGATCATTTTCATTTTGCCGATATTATGGATGTTTTCCAATTCGTTCAAGACGGACGTAGAGGTCATGTCACCTGTATTTCATTTATTTCCAGAAGAGTTTACGTGGGACAATTTCCATACCATTTTTGTTGGCGGTGATGTGGAGGTTCCGATCTTCCGTTGGATGTTTAACTCCTTTTTCGTAGGATATGCTGCGACATTCCTAGTCATTATATTGGATGCGATGGCTGCCTACGCGTTAGCGAAGTTAGATATTCCTTTTAAAAGAATGCTTTTCGCCTTATTCGTTGGATCGATGATGGTGCCGGGCATTATTTCCTTTCTTCCTCAATATCTGAATTTCAGTAATTTCAATCTGATTAATACGTATTATGTGCTCATTTTGCCATACTCAGGTGGGGCGCTCGGCGTGTTTATGTTAATTCAATTTTTCCAATCGTTTCCAAATGAGATTATTGAAGCAGCACGGATTGACGGGGCCAATAAATGGCAAGTATTTACGTCTGTATTGATGCCATCGTCCATTTCTATTGTAACAACGTTAGCGATTTTCACATTTATGGGTGTATTCAATGATTATGTCTGGCCATTCTTTACAGTAACGGATCTCGAAATGCGTACGTTAACGGCTGGTGTAGCGGTTATGGCGACAGGAAGTTTCGTGCAATCCTATGGCAAATTAATGGCACTTGCGACTTTATCTACGGTACCGACGTTGATCATTTTCCTCATTGGTCAAAGACAGTTCATTCAATCGATTACCGCAACAGGGGTTAAGCAATAGTGCAGATATGAGAAGCGAAAAGGTAGAGGTGAGGCTTTTCATGCGGAAATTAGGCATCTTAATATTGAGTACCATGCTTGTAGCAGGTTGTACGAAAGGAGTTGCAGAGAGCACAGTGAAAGAAACTGAAATCGTTGTTTCTAAGGCGAAGGAATCGAATACATTTACCAATCCGATTATGGATAATGGGGCAGATCCATGGGTCACCACGAAAGATGGCACTTACTACTATACGCATACAACGGGGAATTCCATCCGCATTTGGAAATCGAAGACGCTGACGGGGTTGGGAGAGGCTGAGTACAAAGACGTCTGGTTCCCGCCAGTAGCAGGTGCGAATACTTCCAATATTTGGGCGCCTGAATTACATTTTATAGCTGGAAAATGGTACATCTATTATGCCGCTGATGACGGCCAGAATGAGAATCATCGTATGTTTGTCCTCGAATCTGTGACTGACGATCCGCTAGGTGCTTACGTTGATAAAGGGATGATGGACACCGATGGCCGTTGGGCGATTGATGGAACTACGCTGCAGAAGAAGGATGGATCGCTGTATTTCATCTGGTCGGGATGGGAAGGTGCCGTCAATGTAAGTCAGCATCTGTACATTGCGCCAATGAGTAATCCGTACACGATTAGTGGAAAGCCTGTTGAAATCTCACGTCCAACGTATGATTGGGAGCTGGTCGGTAATCCAACGATTAATGAGGGACCGCAGGTCTTACTGCATGGTGATCGCATTCATGTGATCTATTCGGCTAGCGGCAGCTGGACCGATGACTATTGTCTGGGCATCCTGAGTACGGAGATGAGCAGTGATGTGCTGAATCCAGCTTCTTGGAAGAAGGGGGAGAAGGCAGTGTTTTCGAAAACGGATCAAGTATTCGGTCCAGGGCATAACTCATTTGTGAAGTCCGTGGATGGCAAAGAGGACTGGCTCGTGTACCACGCTGCGAAAACCCAAGGTTCAGGCTGGAACCGCAACGTGCGTATGCAGCCTTTCCAATGGAATAAGGATGGTACTCCGAATTTCGGTACGCCGATTGCGGAGGGCGTGCCGATTGCGGTGCCTGGCGGGGAGTAGATTTGGGAGCGAGGAGCGTCGCGCGGGTGGGAGTTCTCGCGAAAGCGAAGGATAGCGCCCCAAAGGGGCGCTAAAGTCGTCGCGCGGCCAAGAATTCGCGAGTGCGCGAGGGGGGCGCCACGCGTAAGTCGATTTTATCGACTTACACGACCCCAAAGGCCGAAATCGCCACGTGTAAGTCGATTTTATCGACTTACACAATCCGAAAGGCCGTGATCGCCACGCGTAAGTCGAATTTATCGACTTACACGACCCGAAAGGCCGAAGTTGCCACGTGTAAGTCGATTTTATCGACTTACATGACCCGAAAGGCCGAAATCGCCACGCGTAAGTCGATTTTATCGACTTACACGAAATGCCGCTACCGCCACACGTGTAGCACGCGGCCACAGGCCACCACTTCAAAGAAGCAGAAACACCCTTTCCGGGCGTTTCTGCTTCTTTTTGTCTAGAAATCCAAAAATATGTCCATGACTAACGGAAATAGGTCATTGGCTTGCCTCCGCTTAAGTTTGTATAATGAAGRCATAGTTTGAAGGCATGGAGGCGATTCATCTGAGCAGAAGACAACGACTAGGTAAGCAAGCAGCAAAAGCGACATGTTTTCTTCTCTTGTTGAGCACGTGCACGGTAGGATGCGATTCGCAGATAGATCCCACGCTGGATGAGCCTACAGCGAGTAAGCTTAGGATTACTTTTTGGACGCCATTTAGTGGTGGAGATGGGCAGTTTATGGCTGAGCTCATTCAGCAATACAATAATGAGAATAAAGATCATGTGAAAATAGAGCAAATTAACAATAATTCAGGTGATTATTATACGAAGTTGTCCACGGCCATTGTGACGGAAGAGGCCCCGGATATCGCCATCGTTCACTCGGCCAAGTACTCGCAGTACGCACCTGCTGGATTCCTGACAGATTTGAATGCGCTAGCCATGGAAGCTGGCGTGCATTGGGATGATTTTAACCCGACGATTCTACAAAGCACGATAGCTGACAATAAGCATCTTGGTATCCCGCTGGATACGCACTTAGAAGTCATGTACTACAACAAGGATTGGCTGAGACTGGCGGGCCTTTTGGACGAGAAAGAAAAGCCGATTATGGCTAGCGGAGAAGCAGGGTACTTAGACTTTCTGGAGAAAATCCGTGCTAGTGTGCCGTCGAATGTGACGCCGTTAGCTGAACCCAATGTAAGGATCGACTCCTTCTGGATCTGGTACTCTTTCTATAATCAAATGAACGAAGATGGCGGACGTTTCTATACCGACGATGGCAAAGCGGCCGCGATTGACAATCCGTCTGCACTAAAATCTTTGGAATTCGTTAATTCGCTATACACGAAGAAGCTCATTTTGCCGAATATCAATGATCAGGTTCAAAGCTTTGCCAAAGGCACGGCAGCGACGTTAATTTCAGGTGTATGGGGAACAGGAACGTTAGAGCAAGTGTCAGATTTACATTTCGGCGTGACCAAAATTCCACAAATCTACGATCATCCTGCGGCATGGGGAGACTCTCATACTTTTTCGCTCCCCTATCATGAAAAACCAGATAAGCAAAAGCAGCTAGCTGCGCTTAAATTCKCGAATTGGGTAGCTGCTCAAGGAGCTAGCTGGGCGAAGGCCGGGCATATTCCGGCAGTGAAGAAAGCTGTCGCTTCCGAGGAGTTTCAAAAGTTGAAATACCGTCCGGACTATGCCAGTGCAGCCGATGATGTGAAATATTTCCCAAATCAACCGCKGCAGGGAACGATTAACGATGAAATTGTGCGTGAGTTTGAGAAGATGATGGCGGGCCAAATCACGCCACAAGAGGTGCTGCAAAATGCGCAAAAGATCATTAACACGAATCTTCAAATCCAGCAAAATACGATTGCAAAATAAGCTGCAGTTGATCAAAGATTTGCCAATTGCGATGAAGTTGATTGTGTTGAGTGCTGTTTTTATCGCGGTACCACTGGGAATTGCCAGTTATTTAACATTTACGAGCTATTCGGAATCCATTCAGAAAAATACAGGGAAATATCAGATGGACGTGGTGAAGGAACTGACTGCTAATATCGATACGTATTTAAATGAGCTTAATCTGTTAACGTTATTACCATATCAATCTCCGCAAATCATGAAGTATTTGGAGTTTGGTGAGCAGACGAGTGCTAATCTCTCCTTTAATGATCGTGTAACGATTGAGGATTTTGCGAAGCGAGTATTTGCYAATGGGCRTGTGGATATTTCTGGGCTGACCCTATTTCGTACTAGAGGCGGGAATACGTATACTGCGATGTCGGAAGAACAAGCCAACTATATGCCACGCGATGTGAAGAATGAAGTTTGGTACAGCAAGGTTTCACAGACGGGGAAGATGGTATATCTAGGTACTTTTAATAAACAAGGAATGGGTACATTGAATCAAGTGTATTCTTTTGCTAGAAAAATTCGAAGTGTGGATACCGGTGCTGATCTAGCGTACCTCGTTCTTGATGTAGACAAAAATATCATCCGCAATAAGATTGAGGCGATCTCCAATGATAAGAAAAATATCATGATCGTGGATAATGAAGGTTCGATGATTTATAAAAGCATGGTTAGCGGTCCCGATGCGGATCAATTTAAACAATTTAAAGGCATAGGGACTGTCGTCTACAAACAAAATAACGATTCGGAGCTCGTTTCCTACTATACGTCACCCTTAACGKGTTGGACGATGATCGAGATGGTTCCGCTTGCGGTTTTGTTACAAGACACGGTTTATGTGAGGAATTATATTATTGGCATTGGTGCGGTATGTTTGCTGCTAGCGATCATTATTTTCACTTTATTTGCCCTTCGGATCACGAATCCGATCAGTGAATTACGGAATCTCATGAAAAAAGTTGTCGTAGGTGATTTAGCCGTGTCGATTCCGATTCATAGTCGTGATGAGATTGGTCAGCTAAGTCAATCCTTTAATATCATGGTTTCCAAGCTCAGTGATCTAGGTTATCGCTTGTATGAGTCGGAGATCAGAGAGAAAAATGCCCAAATCTCGGCTCTTCAGAGTCAAATTAACCCGCATTTTTTATATAACACATTAGGGTCTATTAGTATGTATGCTGAAATTCAAGGCAATAAAGAAGTTGTGAAAATGACGAATCATCTTAGTAAACTTTTACGTTACAGTATTAATAGTCATCAGAGCCAAGTTCCTCTCCATATGGAAATAGAGCATGTGACGGGCTACATGGCGATTCAACAAATTCGTTTTGAGGATAAAATTAAGTTCCATGTTCGCATAGAACCGGAGTTGCAGAGCAATTCGGTCATTCGTTTTATTTTACAGCCAATCGTGGAGAACGCAATTGTACATGGCATTGACAAAGGAAATGGCTATGGCACGATCAGCCTGATCGGGAAGAAACAGGATAACCATATGTTGATTCAAATTCAAGATGACGGCGCTGGCATGAGTGCTGGGCAATTACAGAGTTTACTTAATCGAAAGTTCCAAATGACGACAACCGAAGAGGGCACGGGCGGTACAGGTTTAATGAATGTACATCGCAGAATTGCCTTGCGTTATGGGAATCAGTATGGTGTCACTATCGAGAGTAATTTGAAGYAAGGAACGACGATTACATTAACGTTACCGCTGATCGAAGGTCATTACGAAGGGAGGATTATCGATGCCTAGTATTTTGATCGTGGACGACGAGACGATATTCCGCAAAGGGATACGTTTGATGATCACGGATATGCAAAGTGAGTGGATTGTCATCGATGAAGCAAGGGATGGGGCAGAAGCGTTAGATAAGATTGAAGAGTTGCAGCCTGACTTGATCATTACGGATATCAAAATGCCTAGAATTGACGGGATTCAGCTCCAATATATTGTGAAAGAGCGGTATCCGCATATTTCTTGTGTGGTGATGAGCGGGTATAACGATTTTCAATATGCGCGTGAATCTTTGCGATTGGGTGCTAAGGATTACCTGATGAAACCTTTTCAGCGGGAAGAGCTCTATGCGTTACTTACGAAACTGCAGGAAGAATGGTTAACTGAAAAAAGACCGAATAAATCGAGTGGTATGGATCAACAAGTTCAGAATGGGATGCGCCAGCACGTGTTGGCGAGTCTTATCACGGGAAATGTCCACCATGGCGAGGCAGAGCTGCTTGATAATGTGGGTATTCAGTTTCCGCATGCTACTATCAGTTGCCTAATTGCCAAGCTGGACCGTGATTCGGTGACGGATGAGCGTTATTATCAGTTGAATCCATCTTTGTTTTCGATCTATATTCAGCAATTTATACAAGAGAGTCTCGATGAGAGCTTCAAAGGTTATGTGTTCATTCATCATGAAACGGAAGTTGTTGCGTTAATTAACCATGAGAATGTTACATCTATTCATGTAGATATGGAAAAGCTGACGAATCGGATTCGGAAGGAAATCCGGGTGCAATCCAATTTTACCCTTACTTTCGGGTTAGGTAGTCCGGCTAAGGACTTGGAATCCATTTCCAAATCCTATAAAGAGGCTGGATTAGCGCTGCTTTATCGTCTAGTTATTGGCGGGGATCGCTTGCTTTCCAACGAGATTGTTGCCGAGATGAAAATGGAAAAGCTCGATTGGCACGCTGCCGATTGGCATTCCTTGAATCAGTTCGTCCAAGAGGGCGACTTGGCAAATGTGCAGCAGCAAGCCAGCCTTTATGTAACCAAGCTTTGTCAGCAGTGGAAGGATCCTGAGATCATTCATCAACAAATTTGCAAAATGCTGCTGCACTTCTACGAGTTGGCCGTGAATTTGGCCATTGTGAAGCAATGGCTGCAGAACACAGATGTGAAGCAGGTGTTGGTGGATATTTACTCGTATTCATCCAGTAAAGAGTTGATTGAGCGGTGTCAGAAGCTTCTTGGTGACCTAACCGTTTGTATCGGGAACCGTCAGAAGAAGATCGTGACAAGCCCCGTAGAAATTGTAGTTCGTTACGTTGAGGAGCATTATGCGGAATCGATTACGTTAAATACGATGGCCGAGATCGTTTATCTCAGTCCGTCCTATCTCAGTTCTTTGTTCAAAAGCAAACAAGGCCAGTCCTTCATAGACTTCCTAACGGAGAAACGGATTGAGAAGGCGAAGTCACTTCTGCTTTATTCCGATGAAAAGATTCAAGTCATCTCGGATTCAACTGGATTTACGAATATTAGACATTTCAATCGTGTGTTCAAAACAATCACAAACCGAACCCCTTCCGAATTCCGTGAGGGGAAAAGTATTGCGGGAATAGAACCGTTCAAGGGTAAGTAAACTTGTACGTTTTTTTCTGTTTACTTTACTGGTATCCGTACCAAATGTATAAGACTGAATAAAATAGTAGGGATATTAGAAAAGTAGTACAATTGAACTTAGCATTACACGATGAACAAGAAAGGTGTTCTTTCATGGTAAGTAGTAGAATGAGTATTTCAGTTGATGAATTTTATGGGAAAGCCAAAAGGTTAAGAAAAATTATTCAGGCGTGTCAACTAAAACCTGCGTTGCAAACAGCTTTCGAAGCGTTGACACCTGGACGGCAAAGAGCCTACTTACTTCATTTTTCGGAACCAAAGCAATCGAAAACCCGGGTTTCCAGAATTGAAAAATATGAGCAGCACATTCTCGAAGGCAAGGGATTGCAAGATTAGCCTGTCACACGGTATTACTTTCCGACATTTTCGCATATGATTCGTTATGAACCGAATAACTTATTGGGCTGGGGAGTGGAAGGCAAATGTCATTTTTTGATAAAGTTAAGCAAGGGGCATCGGAAGCGGCGAAAAAAGCACAACAAACCGTGGAAATAACGAAATTCAAAACGCAAGTTTCATTGAAAGAGAGAGAAATTGATAAAATTTACAAAATTATCGGCGAATCGGTGTACACATCCTATCTATCTGGAGATTACACACAGGTGGAAGCCAATGTTTCGGAGTATTGCCAAGGTATCGCACAAATCAATCAAGAGATTAGTGAGCTTGAGCAGAAAATTGCCGAGGTTCGGAATGAAAAAGAATGCACATGTGGTAAAGTTGTTGCGGCTGACACCAAGTTCTGTTCGTCATGTGGCCATCATTTTGTCTAAGTTGCTGGATAGTAAGGAGATAGAGCAGTCTTCACGGAGAACGTATCTGTGGGAACTGCTTTTATTTTTGGTTGGTCATCATCCTATGCTATGATAGTGAAAAACAGGCAAGTAATGGAGGCATGGAAGATGGGTGAGCTTCTTCAAGATCCGATAGTTAAAGTTGAAATGCTGATTCGAAAGCCTGTTCAAGAGGTGTTTGAAGCTTTTATCGATCCTGAGATGACGTCGAAATTCTGGTTTACTCACGGCACTGGCAAATTAGAGGCTGGATCACACGTGCAATGGCATTGGGCTATGTACGGAGCTACCGCGGATGTCGAAGTCAAAGAAATTGAAGTAAACAAGCGGATTTTGCTGGATTGGGGCACCTTGGTGGAGTGGACCTTTACGGCTCTAGCGGAAAACGAAACTTTCGTGACCATAACAGATTCAGGTTTCAAGGGCAGTTCGGATGAAAAAGTGAAACAGGCACTGAATTCAACTGAAGGATTTACGATCGTTTTATGTGGATTGAAAGCCTATCTGGAACATGGCATCCGCTTGAATCTTGTTTCGGACAAGGCTCCATAC
>NZ_JBFTPF010000050.1:0-45429 GCF_056398345.1 Paenibacillus sp. 01T442 | reverse complement strand
ACTTAGTTCCGCTAAGAGCCTCTTGGGCTACTTTGATGCGTTGCTCATCATAAAGGATATTGCTTTTCATACATTTCATTCCCCCTCACCGATATTGTACCTTATTGCATATTGATGACTCCAATCCAATTAGGGGGCTTCAGAGCAATTGCCCTCCATATCGCTAAAGTGAGCTAGAATAACTTCATAAAATCCATCTAATTGTAATATTCTGCGTGATTGCGTCAAAATAGCTGTATATAATCCAGTTATAGTATTTAAATGAAGTTTGTGGTGGTGAATGGTAGGTGCCAGGGGTCGCAAGTTGAGATTGGCTGAGTGCTGGGTTCGGGGTTATTAATGTGGTAACCAAACTAAACCCCCCAGTCGAATTCCAACTGGGGGTTCCATCTATCTATTCCACTCGCTCAACCTTCACTGCACAAATCTTAAACTCCGGCATCCGACTCGTAGGATCCAAGGCGTCATTCGTCAACACGTTGATCGAATGCTCGTCGCCCCAATGGAAAGGAACGAAGACGGTGCGAGGTTGAATTCCCTCGGTGATCTTGACTTGGAAAACAAGGGAGCCACGCCGGCTGGTGATCCTGATTTTTTGTTCCACGCTTAGGCCGATTCGCTTGGCCAAAGACGGGTGAATTTCGGCAACCGGAACGGGTGCCTTCTTATTGAGGGCTTCGGTGCGRCGCGTTTGTGCACCGCTTAAATAATGGTTGGCCAGACGGCCCGTTGTGAGAACGAACGGAAAGTCATTATCAATAGGCTCTGCAGGCATTTTCGGCTGTATGCCGAATAATAGGGCTTTCCCATCCGCATGATGAAAACGATCTTGGAATAATTGCGGTGTTCCCGGATGGTCCGCTGACCCACAAGGCCAGAAGATCCCTTTCTCTTTTTGCAAACGTTCATAGGTGATGCCGCTATAATCTGCTTTGCCGCCTGCGGTAGCTGCAGCAAGTTCACGAAACACGTCCTCAATACCCGCATATTGAAAGTAAGCACCTCGTCCTAGCGCGTCAGCCAGTTCGCTAATAATGTGAAAATCAAGCTTGCAATTCCCCGGAAGCTCCATAGCTTTCCTCCGATGGAAGACACGCCCCTCCAGGTTGGTCATGGTCCCCTCTGCTTCAGCGAAGGATGAACCAGGCAACAAATAATGCGCATACCGTGCCGTTTCGGTCTCGAACATGTCTACGACCACGAGTAAGTCTAGCTTTTGTAAGGCACGCTCTACCATCTTATTATTCGGGCTAGAAACTAGTGGATTTGAGCCCAGCACAATTAATGCTTTAATTTCACCTTCATCGATTTTCTGCAGCAATTCATAGGCGGAAACACCTTTGCCTGGTAGCTCACTTGGATCGATGCCCCATACTTTCGCCACATGCTCACGTGCAGCAGGATCATCGATCAAGCGGTACCCTKGAAGCTGGTCAGCTTTTTGCCCATGCTCGCGACCACCTTGGCCGTTCGCTTGACCAGTCACAGCGCCATAGCCGCAGCCTGCACGCCCTATTTTACCCGTGAGCAGTGCCAGGTTAATGTAATTGAGCGTATTCTCTACCCCATTCACCTGCTGCTCCAAGCCTCTTGCCGTTAGCACGATGCCCGTCTCCGCCTTCGCGAAACCACGAGCGATTGTACGAACCACCGCTTCAAGAATACCTGTTAGATACTCAACACGAGCTGGTGTAAATGATTTAACAGCCTCTTTCACTTGTTCAAAGCCAGACGTACGAGACTGAATGAACTTATGATCAACTAGATTCTCTTCAATCATGACATGCAGGAGTCCATTGATGAACACGGAGTCGAAACCAGGTTGAAGTCTCACATGAATATCTGCCGTCTTGGAGGTCATCGTATTACGCGGATCAATGGTCACAATCACGGCGCCTTTTTTCTTTGCTTCTAATAGATATGGCATCATCGTAGGTTGACACTCCGCAATATTCGTGCCCGCTAGAATGATATATTTCGCATTAGGAATTTCTGATAAAGGCATCGTCATCCCACGATCAATACCGAAAGCTTTGTTACTCGCAGCCGCAGCTGATGACATGCAATAACGACCGTTATAGTCGATATATTTGGACCTAAGTGCCACACGCGTAAACTTACCCAGTAAGTAACTTACTTCGTTCGTCAACGATCCGCCGCCGTATACGCCGATGGCATCACGCCCATGTTCAGCCTGCAACGCGGTAATTCTCTCTGCAATATCTGAATAGGCATGCGCCCAGGACACTTGCCGCCATTGGCCTACTTTTGCAGCTTTCCTATGAAGCGGCTCCAGAATTCGTTCCGAATGAACGACATGCTCCAAAGCATTCAAGCCTTTTTGACATAAACGGCCTGTTGCAACTGGGAAATTCGCGCTCGGCTTAATCGTTAAACCTTCTGTCTTTTCACTAGGTAGTATCTCCAATCCACACTGCATACTGCAAAAGCAACAATGGGAGGAGGGCTGTTCATCCGATAATGTGACGAGATCTGTTTTCAACGCTCCCACCCCCGCAGATCAAGCTCTCTTTATAGATATATATAGGGTATATAAGGACTAACAAGCCATTTCATTATTGATCGGAAATCCGATAAAAACCGTCCCATCATCCACTTTGGTCAAATACGTTTTCACACAGCCAGTATCAGGCGCTTGCACGAGTCCGGAAGGCAAATGGATCTTGCGATCATGCATAGGGCAGAACACATGATCATCACAGACGATGCCTTCAGCAAGAACACCCTCTTTATGCGGACAACGATTCTGAATCGCTTGAAGCTTACCACTTTTCAATTTGAATAAGGCAACCTCTTCTCCTTGATATCGAATCGTCTTCCCTGTATTAAAGGCTAAATCCTCATAGGAAACGGCTTGCACCCAAATCATTTGCTCATTTTGTATTATCATCTTCTCGGCTCCTCCCTGTTTATCTCTCTATTTCTACTTCAGCTCAACCACTTCATAGAGGTCACGTTGGATTTTCTTGCTATCGATGGCTTGCTTCCATGGATCTTGTGTCACAGATAGGGCCAAATCCATGCGCTCACACAATTGCTTACGCTCTTGGTCATTTTGGACAACCTCACGAATATGATCGATACCTAAACGGTGTACCCACTCGCTCGTACGCTCGCCGTATTTACCTGTTTCGCGGTAATATTGCAGATACGCTTCCGTATATTCGATGATCTCTTCTTCGGTCTTCACGGTGCTCATCAAATCACCTACGCGGACTTTTACGCCACCGTTACCTCCTGCATACAATTCCCAGCCGCCATCGACGGAAACGACACCCAGATCCTTAATTCCTGATTCCGCACAATTTCGCGGACAACCCGATACGGCAAGCTTTACTTTGGCTGGTGTATTCAAGCGTTCAAAACGCTTCTCCAACTCGATACCAACCCCCATTGCATCTCCTGTACCGAAGCGGCAGAAGGTTTCACCGACACATGTTTTAACGGTCCGTAACGCTTTCCCATAGGCATACCCTGATGGCATATCCAATGCTTCCCACATGGCGGTCAAGTCTTCTTTTTTCACACCTAGCAAGTCGAGTCGTTGCCCTCCAGTAAATTTCACCGTTGGTACGTTGAATTGTTCAGCTACCTCTGCTATACGTTTGAGCTCCGTTGGATTAGTGACACCGCCATAAATCCGTGGAACAACGGAGTACGTACCGTCCTTTTGAATATTGGCATGCATACGCTCATTGACGAAGCGAGACGTGCTGTCATCTTTATACGTTTCAGGGCGAATCATGCCCAAATAATAATTGAGTGCTGGACGGCATTTGGAGCAGCCTTCTTCATTCTTCCATTGGAGTACGTTCATCACTTCACGAACATGGGATAGTCCTTTTTCCCGAATCGCCGTAACAACTTCATCCCGTGTGTGCGTTGTACAGCCACAGATTGTTTCTTTCGCTGCGTTTTTATCATAAGAAGCACCTAGGGTGAAAGCCAACAGATCACTGACTAATGGTTTACAACCACCACAGGAACGAGATGCAGTTGTACAGTTCTTTACTTCATCTACAGTCGTTAAGCCCTGATCCTTAATGGCCGAACAAATCGTCCCTTTCGTTACGCCGTTGCAACCACAGATAATCGCGTCATCTTTCATCTCTGCAACCTCGGATGCAGCTCCGCCGCCACCAGAGGAATCCGTTAATATGGCTGTTTTTCCCATACCGCTAATATCTGATTCTTCCCGAATCATTTGCATAAGTCGCGTACCGTCGGCAGTATCACCAAAGAGCACGGCACCGATAATTTTATTTTCTTTAATAACGACTTTCTTATAGGCACCCGTGAATTCATCGTGAATTCGAATCGCTTTGGTTCCTTCAGCATCAACGAATTGACCGCCTGAGAAAACATCAACACCGGATACTTTGAGCTTCGTGTACAAAATAGAGCCTTCATACGGGCCTGTTTCTACGCCAGCCAAATGTTTCGCCAGTACGGCACCTTGCTCATAGAGCGGTGCTACTAGACCATATGCGATGCCTCGGTGCATCGCACATTCACCAACGGCGTACACATTCGGAATGTTTGTTTGCAAATAATCATTTACAATGATACCTGGATTACACTCGACGCCAGCTTCTTTCGCAAGCGCTACATTAGGACGAATACCTACCGCCATCACAATGAGATCCGCTTCAGCAATCGTGCCATCCTTAAATTTCAGGCCTGTTACGCGTTTGCCGCCAATAATTTCGACCGATTGCTTCTCAAGCAAGAAGTTGATCCCTTGCTCTTCGAGTGCAGCTTGCAGCATTTTGGAAGCGGTGCGATCCAGTTGCCGTTCCATAATCGTATCTCCGATATGAACGACATCGACTTTCATACCGAGATTGAGGAAGCCTCGCGCAGCTTCTAAGCCTAGCAAACCACCGCCGATGACAATCGCTTTCTTGTACTTTTTAGCCGACTCAATCATAATTTCACAATCACGGATCGTTCTGTAGGCCATGACGCCTTCTTTGTCTGCACCCGGCATAGGAATCATGAATGGATTAGAGCCTGTTGCCAAAATTAATTTATCATAGGAAACGGTCAGGCCTTTATTGCTCGTGACAGTTTGGGACAGTGTGTCGATGCCCGTGATGGTTTGATTCGTATATAAGGTAATGTTATTGTTCGTATACCATTCATAAGGGTGGATCACGATATCTTCCACTTTGGAATCGCCGGAGAGCACATAGGACAACAAGATTCTATTGTAGTTGGGATGCGGTTCACTACCGAAAATTGTAACTTCATATTTATCTGGTGCCAGTTTCAGTAAATGTTCAACGGCATTAACACCCGCCATTCCGTTTCCGACCAGGACTAGCTTCTCTTTTTTGACAGTCATTGTGATCATCCTTCCATCCATTTACTATGGCATTCAATTGAATTCGAGTAGTTGCGGAAAAAGGGTCATTTAGGAGCACAGCTCCCAAATGACAAATTTGGGATATGGAGCTTGAGCAGTTCGATTGTTAATAGAACTGCAAAGACGCTAGTCGTAACGTCTTTGCCCATACAGCCTGATGAGCAGGCTGCATGAGCAAAAACCTTACTGGGTGTGCCGCTGACCAGGTAGAATCAGCGACGTCCCGGTCCATGTTAAGCTTGAACCGTATCCATGCTGGAAGGCGCTGCTTTTACTTTACCGCCTTCGCCAATCCACGTACGTTTCCATTGCCCTTGAACAACTGCAATAATGATGATACAGCTGATAGCAATTCCACTGAGAATCAGAAAGCCTGGTGTAAAAGAACCTGTGGATAGTTTCAGGTTGCCAAGAATTTTAGGTAAGAAGTAACCCCCTAATCCCCCTGCTGCTCCAACAATTCCGGTCATCACACCAATCTCCGCTTTAAAACGCTGTGGCACGAGTTGGAATACCGAACCATTCCCCATACCGAAAGCCATCATAGCAACGAAGAGCATGACAGTCGTCAATGAAAGTGCAGGAAGCGTCGAGATACCCGCCATCATTAAACCAACAACGCCGTAAAGAACCATTAACATGCGAATTCCGCCAATCTTATCTGCGAGCCATCCACCAACAGGACGGAAGAAGCTGCCCCCGATGACGCAAAGAGTTGTAAAGTCTGCAGCACGCACAGGCGAAAGTCCATATTGTGTATTAAAAAAAATCGTAAGATAAGATGCCATTCCTACAAAACCACCGAAGGTTACACTGTAGAAAATACAGAACAACCACGAATCCTTTTGCTTCAATACTTTACCGTACTCTTTAATCGTTTTTGGTGCTGGTTTATTGGGACTATCCTTGGCCAATACACTAAATATGACCAGCGTTAACGCAATTGGAATCATAGCAATACCGAAAACAACGTGCCAGTCTCCATAATGTTGTGCTATACGATTTGCAAACAAGGTAGCGAAGATCGTTCCACTATTTCCTGCCCCTGCAATCCCCATTGCTAATCCTTGATACTGTGGCGGATACCAGCTGCTAGCGAGCGGCAATGCTGCAGCAAAGCTTGCTCCTGCTATACCTAGCATCAGAGCTACGAAATACATATCTCCCATCGTGTTAGCGAACTGCCATCCCCAGAATAAGGGAATTAAGGTTAGCGAAAGTCCAATCTGTCCTGTTCGTTTAGKACCAATTTTATCCGTTAGTACGCCAAGTACTAGTCGTAGGACCGCCMCTCCTAACGTTGGTAAAGCAACTAAATTTGCTTTCTGTGCGGCATCCAACCCAAAATCTTTGGCAAGGATGACAGCTAGCGGTCCAAGAAGCACCCACACCATGAAGCTCATGTCAAAATACAAGAATGAACTGAACAAAGACCCCTTGTGCCCCACTTGCATAAAACTTTTCCGATCTACCATGCAATCCCTCTCCTTTTATGAGGCTTTTCGCCTTCTTTTTGTCCTATCCTACCTTGTTTGATTATACATTGACAGAAAAGGCCGACAAACATCCCCTATCAATCATAGGATGTTTATCGGCCTCATTGCCACTGCTGCCACTTCCTCGTGAACAGCATGATAGATGTATTTTTTCATTAAATTAAACATAAAAAGCCTATCCAGTTACGTAATTGTAAGGGGATAGGCGCCATTGCCTTCGTTAGGTGGCACATCATTGTGCCGATTTCTTAACTTGATTATACGACGCGTTTAAATCTATGTCAATAAACTTAACATAAAAAATTATTTCAGAGAATTCGAGTAGCATATCGACAAATTTCAGGTGCATATGCTATAGTATTGCCGTATAATAATACCAATTAAGATCGAAACCTAACATGTACTTGTCATGAGTTGAAGTTATTCAAGATGGAGGTATTCCCATGTTACAATCATTCATTCTGGTCGACGAGTTCATGCCAACTCGCTCAGCTACCTCCTCTGAGCCCTCACATGCTGTTCGAACGGAAGACATGCAAGGAAAAGAAATTTCACCTGATGAAATCATGAAGGATTTGGGTTTCCGCATTTATACTTCATCTAATATGAAAGAAATTTCCTTTATCATCCCAAAGGTCGATGCTGTATTATTATCAGTAGGTCCTGAACAAGTCACAGATTGGCGTATACGGTTGCTCGCACAGCGAAGTCTTCCCATATTTTGGTGGTGTAATAAGCTAACTTTTCCTTCTAATGAATGTAAAATGGATGCGGGAATAGATGGCTTGATCGGTCCCACGATGAGCCCACTGGAAATTCATTGTGCGTTGATACTGGGTGTGAACCATTATTTCCAACGAACCGAGTGGCATCAGGAGCGCGAACAACTGCTGTCCAAGCTTGAAGAACGTAAGTGGGTTGATCAGGCGAAGCGAATTTTATGCGAAATCAAAGGTATCTCGGAAGCTGAAGCTTATGATTTCCTCCGTAAACAAGCTATGAATGAACGTAAGCGTATGGTCGACGTCGCAACCTCCATCGTCAAGGTATATCAGATACTTCAGGATCAGAACAAAGGGGGCCGCAAACGATGATATCCTTATTAAAAGAAGTAGGCCGCGGTAAACGCGGAGCCAGAGACCTTACCTATGAAGAAGCGGCTCAAGCAGCCGAACTCATTCTTACCGGTGCAGCTACGCAAGCTCAGATTGGCGCTTTTCTTGTTGCTGAACGAATCAAGATGGAATCACCTGATGAAATCAAAGCCTTTATTCATGCCTTACGACAACGCATTAGCACTTATCCTATGCCTGGAAGTATCGACTGTGCCGGTCCCTATGATGGTCGCTCACGCACATTTATCGCAACGTTACCAACTGCATTCGTACTTGCAGCCTGCGGAGTGCCGACAACCTTGCATGGCAGCCCAAGCATGCCGCCTAAATGGGGCATCACCTTGTCCGATGTGCTTACAGCAATGGGGGTAAATGCACTTGAAGCATCACGTGAAGCATTAGTTTCTGCTGCGGCGCGAACAGGCTTCTTATTTGCACCGACCGAAAGCTGGTGTGAGCCGCTTGGCGAGCTGCGCGAAATTCGCAAAGAACTCGGTTTGAGAACCGTGTTCAACACGGCGGAGAAGCTGCTGCGTTTTACAGAAGCTCCTTATATGGCGGTTGGCGTGTTTCATGGCACTGTTTTTGAGAAAATCACCAATTTGCTCATTGAATTAGGCGTTTCTCGCGGTATCGTGGTGCAAGGTATGGAGGGTTCGGAGGATTTAGGTGTTGATAAACGAACAAGAACCTACCTCATCCAAGACGGGGCAAGTGAGTTATTCATTGTAGATCCGGAAATTTATGAGCTGATGGTTGAAGTGCCCGTAGTGGAATGGACGGMTGAACTGCAAGCAGAGACTACACGATCTGTCCTTCGCGGCGATGCTGCACTTCCCTACTTAAATATGGTACTGCTCAACAGTGCCGTCCGTTTATGGGTTTCCCAGAAAGCTGGCTCCATTGAAGAAGGCATCTATATGGCCCGTCATGCGATTGAGCAAGGTGCTGCGCTTCAGAAGTACACAGAATGGAACGAAGCGATTAAACCTGTATCTGCCACATAAGCCTCGTTGAAGCATATAAACCAGTTAACATCCACTTTATGGGTGTTAACTGGTTTATATGCAGGCTCAAGCTCTACATAATTGCATTAACTGGAAAACGTACAGCTATTTACGCGAAGTTTCCTCGGAAATTCAATTTTACTGTAAAATATGTAGTTAAAACTCCCTATTTTATTCATATCAGCCAATATAGTTAAAATTAACTACAGGATTTCCATCTATTCTGTTTTTAATCGGATAATCCCTTAATTTAACTGTACAAAATCCATCTAATTGCCTAGAGCACGGAGCACAGGAGATTCACGATACTTCCATTCGGCTAATTCACCAATCTGACTCAGCAATCCATAAAATTAAATAAAAGGACGCAATGAATGCTCTCGCATCCGTTACGTCCTTTTCTCATGTCTATTTACCAATAAATTGTTGGGTAAACATTTTACCGCACGGCCCGCCATTTACAATGCCGATACCTATATGCGTGTAATCTTTGCTAAGTATATTCGCTTTATGTCCTGGTGAGTTCATTAATGCTTCATGTGCAGCTTGAACGCCTTGGTTACAAGCAATGTTCTCCCCTGCTGCATTATACGTAATTCCGAATTTCTCCATCATATCGAATGGCGAACCATATGTTGGTGAATCATGGGAGAAATATTTGTTATCCACCATATCTTGGCTTTTTAGACGAGCTGTTTTGGTCAGCTCCAGGTCAGCGGTAAGCGCAGCGAGACCAATAGCCAGTCGCTCTTTATTCACAAGATCCAGCATTTGCTGCTCTTCTACCGTTAATCCTGACGTTGAGGGAACCTGTGGTGCAGGTGTTGGACTCGGTGTTTCCGGCGTCGGCGTCGGTGTTGGCACTGGCGTTGGTGTCGTCTTCTTGGGAATCTTCAAATTACCATAAGCCCAAAGGATGGATTGTAAGGTTTGATCGTCAACGTTTCCCGTCACGGCCAATCCATATCTACTTTGAAACGCTTTGACCCCAGCTTGTGTTTGATTGCCATAATAGCCTGTAATCGGTCCCGAGTAGTAACCAAGAGATTTCAACATCCCTTGAACCGCGTATACATCAGGGCCTTTTGCACCTTTGCCATACGCAAATACAGTCGTTGTGGAAGCACTGAACAAGACCACACAGATGAGGACTATCCAGATCAACCTCTTTTTGCCATGTAACATGCGTTACGATCACTTCCCGTCGTCTTCAGTATCTTCGTCACACGATGGACGATAAGGGTAGCATTTCCTTCATGGTGATCATTTATCCAAATCATGAAATTCTATCTACCTTATCCCTCATTTACATATATCAATCAGATGATGGAATTCTACACCTAAAAGATATAGTTAATGAAAGGGAGCGAATCGTGTGACATGGTTTACGAAATGGGCTTTTAGTAACAAAGCAGCCGTCATTTTTTTGGTAATATTAATTTTAGGCACGGGAGTCGGTAGTTATTTTAAATTGCCAATGGAATTTCTGCCAAGTGCAGATTTCCCACAGATAAGTGTTACGGTCGTCGGCCAAGGCTACGATGCCAAATCCATGCTAGATAGTGCAACTACACCTATTGAGAAGGCTGTCTCCAGTGTGCCGGGTAAGAAAGAAGTCTTCTCCACCTCATCAGACGGCTTTATGAAAATTGATATGACATTTGATTCAGACATTAAAATGAAGGATGCCCAAGCAAGCGTGCAAGAAGCGCTCTCCTCGATTGTTCTCCCTGCAGGGATGTCGAAGCCTTTTGTTATTCGATTAAATACCTCGATGATTCCACTTTCCTGGGTATCCCTGAACTTCAAAGATGGCATTACCAAGCAGAATGTCGAGCTAGCGCAAGAGAAAATTTTGCCTGAGTTTCAGAAAATCAGAGGTCTTGCTAGCGTAGCACTTGGCGGCACATCCGTGTCTCAGGTGATTATTCACCCTGATATAGATAAGCTGGCCAATGCGAAATTGCCTGCTCAAGTGCTGATGGGTGTCCTTCAGGGTCAGAACGTGACTGTCAACGTCGGTGAAAGACCCATTGATGGCAAAACAAGTGCCATTAAGGTCGTTGGGAACCTGGACGATCTCGTTACACTTACTAATTTAACCGTAGCACCAGGCGTCAAGTTAAAAGATGTTGCCACTGTTGAAGTAGCTGCAAACAAAGATACACTGACGCGTATTAACGGCAAGGATTCGCTTACCTTGGTAGTCACCAAGGATGCTAGCTCCAATGCGGTTGATATCTCTAAGGAAGTAGATAAAATCTCAGAAGAAATCGCGACGAAATACCCTGGTGCGACAGCAGAAGTGATTTACTCCACGGCTGAATCTGTCGTCACTTCCGTGAACAGTATGATGCGAGAAGTGTTGCTTGGCGCCTTATTTGCGACTATTGTGATTCTGATCTTCCTTAGAAATATTCGTTCCACATTCATTACAATTGTTTCGATTCCATTATCGCTCGGATTAACTCTATTCCTGCTATCCCAGTCAGGTGTAACATTGAACATATTGACCCTTGGCGGGGTCGCCGTAGCCGTAGGTCGGCTCGTGGATGATAGTATCGTTGTTATTGAAAATATTTTCCGAAGAACCCAGAAGGCGGAGTTCGCCATGGAATTAATCCTTGATGCAACGCGTGAGGTTGCTAGAGCGATTACCGCTTCTACCTTAACAACCGTTGCCGTGTTCCTGCCGCTTGGACTTTTGAAAGGCTCCTTGCAAGCGTTTCTGCTCCCTTTTGCCTTAACGGTAACGTATTCCTTGCTTTCCTCCTTGCTGGTTGCATTAACCGTCGTTCCTCTAATGAGCGCTTGGTTACTTCGCAGTACAAAATTAAAGGAACATAAAGAGTCGCAAGGTCTGCGAAGCATCTTAACCTGGAGCTTGAAACATAAGTTCATCTCCATTCTTGTTTCGCTTATTCTGTTTGGCGGTTCGATTGCCCTTTACTTCATCATGCCAAAAGGTGCAGTCGCGGGTTCCACAGCAAGCCAGTTAAGTGTCACGCTGTCCTACACACCTGAAACTCCGATTTCTACTGTGAGAGAAAAAGCCATGGAATTAGAAAAATTCATGCTCGAACAAAGTGAGCTTGATCATCTTATTCTGCAACAAGGAAATACCGAAGATAATGCCAAATGGGGCAGCGTCGCGCCTCCAACAATTGCAACCTTCCAAGTATTCATGAAGAAAGATGTGGATACACAGCATTTTATCGATCAAATTCTCTCACAAAAATCCAAATATCCGGACGCTGATTTGCAAGCGGGCGGCGGTGGCTTCGATGGCAGCAGCGGTTCCGCCATTACCGTTGATTTAACGGGAGATTCCGCTAAGAGTCTAGATCAAGCAGCTGCGGATGTCATTACCGCAATTAAAGGTATTGAAGGCGTTGAGAAAGTGACAAGTAATCAAAATGTAACCAAACCTGGCTACTCGATTACAGTTGATCCCGCTCTGGCTAAACCTGAGGAAATTGCAGGTACCATCCGCTCACTGATGAACCCAACACCCATTGGTTCCATGAAGCTGGAGAATAAAGAAATTCCAGTAGTGTTAGATGCTTTGATTCATCCATCAACGGTTTCCGACCTATCGAATATTCAAATCATGACGGCAGCGGGTCCAGCTGCCTTGACCTCGGTTGCGAAGATCGAAAAAACAAATGAGTCCAACACGATCCTCCATAAGAATAGTCAACAGTTTTTGCGTGTGACGGCACTCGTAGACTCAACAAAACTATCCAAAATCAACACAGAGATCACGAAAAACACCAAAGACCTCAAGCTTCCAGCCCATATTGCTTTGAGCGTTGGCGGAGCATCGGCAGAGCAATCCAGTGATTTTGCCGACTTGTTCATGACCATGGGGATCTCCATTGGAATCGTGTTGTTGATCATGGTTATCACGTTTAAATCGTTCCGCGCACCGATCGCGAGCATGGTATCCCTTCCTTTCGCGGCTGTTGGTGCGATTGTCGGGATGATGATCACGAAAACATCCTTCGACGTTACGTCGATTTTCGGATTCTTGATGCTGATCGGAATCGTCGTCACGAATGCCATCGTCTTGATTGACCGTGTGAAGCAAAATGAAGAGCACATGACGATTCGTGATTCCTTGCTTGAAGCCGCGGCTACACGGATGCGTCCGATCTTGATGACAGCCGTAGCTACCATCTGTGCGATGGTGCCGCTTGTCCTTGCCAAAGCCGAAGAAGGCAGCATCGTTTCCCGAGGTTTAGCGGTAGTCGTTATCGGCGGTCTGACTTCAGCAACGCTCTTCACGTTGATAATGGTGCCAACGGTATATGAGCTTCTCCATGCTAGAAAAGCAAAACGTCAAAGAAGATCATTTGAAACGGGTCGATCGTCGCGCTAATGACAACCAAAAAAGGCGAGCAAGCTGATAGTCAGCTTACTCGCCTTGCCTAATTTTAATTAATACACGTCACGTTGGTAACGTCCTTGTTCTTGCAAGCCATTCAAATAGGCTTCAGCTTCTTCGCGGCTCAACTTGCCTTCTTTTTCAATAATGTCAATCAGGGTGTTGTGAACATCCTTCGCCATGTTTTGTTTATCGCCACACACGTAGAAGTAAGCTCCGCGCTCTAACCATGCGAATAGCTCTTGGCTATTCTCCTGCATTTTATTCTGTACATACACTTTCTGCGCCGTATCACGTGAGAAAGCTACATCTATTTTGGTCAGTGCACCCRCCAGTTGATATTGCTCCAACTCTTCCTGATACAGATAATCTGTCGCTGAATGCTGGTCACCAAAGAACAACCAGGCTTTGCCTCCCGCTTTGCTCACCGCACGTTCTTGAATAAAGGAACGGAATGGCGCAATTCCCGTACCAGGACCTACCATGATGATATCCTGCTCCGAGGACTCCGGAAGGTTAAAGTGTTTATTTATTTGAACAAAGACCGGAACGGTATCCCCTTCGTTCAGGCGCTCTGCGCACATCACGGAACATACGCCTTTGCGCTCGCGGCCGTGCGTCACGTAGCGAACAGCACCGATCGTGAGGTGAACTTCCCCTGGATTAGCTGCAAAGCTGCTTGCAATGGAATATAAGCGTGGCGGCATTTTTCTTAATAAAGCGACAATTTCGTGCGCGGAAGCTTTCCAAGGTCCAAATTCCCTTAGTAAGTCCAGCAAATCGCGGCCGTCTGTATAAGCCTTCAGCTGCTCCGTATCTGCCACAAGCTGCTTCAACGCTTCATTATCGGAAAATTCAACAGCTTGCTGAACGATTTTCTTGGACAACAGCGTAAGCTCGAAATGCTTCAAAAGCGCTTCTTTCAAAGGGAGCGTTTCGTTCTGTTTATTAATAACAACCGCCGTGTCCGCATCCCAATTCATAACCTCAAGGATAGCAGCGACCAACTCAGGATCATTGTCAGGAACTACGCCTAAGCAATCGCCGGGCACATACGACAGGCCAGAGCCTTCGAGTGAAAGTTCAATATGACGTGTTTCTTTGCTGGAACTTTCTCCGTTTAAATTAATATTTTTCAATACTTTCGCTTGAAACGGATTGGTTCTGGAAAACAAGGATGGTACTTTTTCGACATCAGTAACTTGCATTTCTCTTCACCCCAGAAGAATTTTTATTATTTAGAATAGCACATGCCGCTCAACTTAGAAACGATTATTAATTAATCCTATTATGAATTTTTAACTTTTTCAAAAAAATTAAACAATTTGTCTAAATTAAAGACCATTTTATGTAAATAATACGACGCAACCTTAACAAATGTGAGAGTTTTTCAGTGCATTCCTCTTCATCATCCCATTGACAAAGCACACAGCCATATCATACACTGAAATTAGTACCAACTACTAATATCTAGTACTAAGTTTTTATAAACTTAATCCCAAAGGAGTGTTCCGCATGTCTTCTTCCAGCCCCTTGCAAGCCCGAATTTCAGCCATAGGCACCTATGTGCCTGAGCATATTTTGACTAATGATGAGCTTTCCCGCATGGTCGATACGAACGATGAATGGATCGTTCAACGCACAGGGATCCGAGCGCGCCGAATAGCTGGAGCGCATGAGTTCTCCAGCCATTTATGTATCGCAGCCGTGCAAAACTTGCTCGATCGATACCCAAATTCCCTTGATGATGTAGACCTCGTCATCGTGTCCACACATACACCAGATTTATCGTCAACGCCTGTTGCATGTCAGGTACAGGCCCATTTCGGCATCCCAGCTGCGGGAGCCTATGATCTCAATGCGACGTGCGCTGGATTCGCTTATGCACTTCACACCGCCAGTGCGCTTGTGGCTGCCGGCGTACATCACAAAATACTCGTGATTGGTGGCGACGCCTTATCCAAAATCACAGATTACACAGACCGATCCACCTGCATCCTATTTGGCGATGGCGCTGGCGCCGTAGTCGTTGAGCGGGAAGATACTAACCCTGCATTCCTCGCTTATCATATGGGATCTGATGGCACTGGTGCTAAGCATGTGTACCGGACGGGACTGGCTACAGAGCTGAATGGCGATCCACTGTTAGGGGAAGGGAAACTTGTCCAGAACGGGCGCGAAGTGTACCGATTCGCTGTTTCCACCGTTCCGCAGGGCATCGAGATGCTGTTGCAGAAAAGCGGCTTGCCGCTCGCGGCGATCGATTGGTTTATCCCTCATAGCGCAAACCTGCGCATGATAGACTCCATCTGTGAGAAGAGCGGGATCCCGATCGACAAAGCGCTGTACAGCCTTGAATACTTCGGCAATACTTCCGCCGCTTCGATCCCTCTTGCACTGGATTTGGGGATAAAAGAAGGAAAAGTTAAGGCTGGTGACAACTTGTTACTCTATGGATTTGGCGGGGGTTTGACGCACGCAGGTTTGATCGTACGTTGGGGTTAAGTAGGTTTGCATTCGCTTGTATTCGTACTTGTGTGACTACACATGTTTATTCAACCAAGGCTTAGCTGGCTTGCCATTGACACGCTTTCGGGCAGGCTGCTTCATTAATTTCAACATCAACGCATGCTGATAATCACTTATCGACTTCAGATTATCCGCGACAAGACCAGCGAGCTGTTCAGAACCCTCTACGTGATCCGCTACAGATTCAATGATTCTGCATAACGCTCGCTGGCTTCTGGCCAGCGAGATCAACATATGCAGCTCCACACGTTCCCGATTCCATTCTTTCACAGCTTCCCATCCTCGCCAAACGGAAGTAGGCTGCCGAATTCCATAGCGTCGTCGGACCCTAAGCCTAATGCGGAACCTGAAGGATGTTTCCCAAGCAGCGCCTTCATCTGGCGATTTAGCGCATTCTCCATCTTCGTTAAACCATCTATCAGTTCAATGACACTCTCATGTATTTGGCCAGTAACTTTCATTTTATGGTCATGGCCCTCCAGATTTGTCGTATTGATATGCTGACAAATCCAGTTTTGCGACTTCGACGCTTCAACAACTCTTGCTTCCAGCATCAAACTTATTTCATATTGCAGCTTGGCTGTCGCATCTAACATTTGCATATAAAGATCCGTTCTATCCAAGGTCATTCCCTTCCCTCTATTCCTCATCAGTTACATGGATTTCCTTCATAACTAATTCCGTTTGCATCGCCATAGCTTCTTCCAATTCAGCGAGGCTGTTTAAATAAGTAGTTACATTTTTGGTTAGTTGTAAAGCCCGCTTCTGCAGCATATCCAATCCAGCAAACTCAGGATGAGAATCCGGCAGATCTCCTGCAATTGCCGCCATTTGCGTAGACACATGCCGATGTGTTTCCAATATTCGTCCCAATTGGCTATGTGAGGCTGCAATTTGAGAAATAATTTGCGTCACCCGCTCCTCCACACTTACTCCTCCTACAACCTTTTTCACTCTACGTTATGCTGCTAATAGCGAAACGGTGCCTAAATAAACTGAAAGGGATCAACGCCCCATTTATGAATAAATTTCTTACGATTGCGTCGCAGCAGCAAGAGCTTAGATCGGCGGCTATTTTTTCGAAAACTAACACTTCCACGATGATAAACGAAGCAATCGCCTGCTATGAGCAACTTGTAGCCCGCTAATCGCGCACGATAGGAGAAGTCATCATCTTCGTAATAGCCAGGTGCAAATCGTTCATCCAACACACCTACCCGCTCAAACAACTCCCTCTTAAATAGTAAACAGAAACCAACCAAGCGACTCGTTTCCCGCCATTTTCTAGGATTTACATGATGATAGATACGAGCCATGTTCGAAATACCAGTGAATGGCATACGGATTTTTTGCTTGCCATTCACATAGTTAGAAACGGGACCTACCATCCCAACCTCTTCTCGACTGTATAAGCAGTTCAGTAGCATGGGCAGCCAATTAGGCGTAACGATTGTATCGTTATTCAAGAGCATTAACGAGTCACCTTCCGCTAATCGTAACCCGTAATTGCATGCAGCTGGAAAACCAAGATTGGCTGGCAGCGCCACGAACTTAATATTTTCATTGCGGCAGTAAGTTAATGTAGCATCCCCAGAGCCATTATCCACAACGATAATTTCATAAGGCACAGATGTATGTTGACGGATCGATGTGACACAAGCTTTCAGCAAAGTTAGACCGTTAAACGTAGGAATTATGATGCTCGTTAATTGCAAGTTCATGCCTCCTCACTAATAGTCCGTTTTCAACTCCTAATGCAACATTTTGAATAAACGGAAGCACTTCATCCACATTAACAGCCTTGTCCCCTTCTAGGAAAAGCAAGAAGTCTGACCGCGATATCCTCGCAGCAAGAGTTCTTGCGGCATCTGGTTCGATGCTTTGAGGATCATGTACAATAATGGCACGAGAATGTCTTCTAACTTTATCTAGTGTACGGTCTAACGAACCGTGTACAATCACGATTATCTCCCTAAGCGGTAAACGTTTCAGCGGCTCCAACACATGCTCGATCGTCCCTTCTACATTAGAAGCTAGGATGATCGCACCGACAGGATGGACACTTGTCCTATTTAGCCTAGCCAAAGATCTCTTACGCCTAGGAATGAACCGGCGCTTTGTTTTCTTTAAGAGCATTCGTTTGTTTCCATGCCTTAAGGAAACCTGCCCCCTCATCCGCTTCTTTTTGATAAGTTTAACCAACTGGACTCACCTCATAACTTCACTTTAAGCAATCGTTGGATTCGTAAGCTCCATCGCATATCCTTCAGCGAAGCCAACACCGTAACCCGCATTGTAAGCTTCATTGAAGGCTCGATCATACGCCAATTGGAGTCTCTTAGCTCTTGGACTTTGGATCATACGGCGCGGAACTTTGCGGCGACGAGCTAGCATTCGACTCCCCTTACGTCTAGGAAATCGGATTAGACGACGAACTAATCTACGTCTCCCCTTTCGCCTTGCGAGTGGCCTCAACCGACGAATGGTACGTCCCTTTTTTCTAACAAGGATCCGTTTTTTAAGACCTACCTTTCTTGGCGATCCCACTCGCTTCTTTCGAATCTTTCTACTCACAGTCAGCTTGCGAACCTTTTTTTTCGTGATCAATTTCTACACCTCATTTTTTAAAATGGTTCACTTTCAACCTTTATCTTGGCCCAAAAATGACGGAAAGCATCGTAATAAGCCGATTGGTGTAGGTATGATCTCGCATCGTCCGATAGAGCCCACGCATGGCTATTTGTTTACGTTCCTCTTCGTGAATTAAATAATGATTCATCTTGTGAAGCATTTCTTCTGGAGATGCATACGTCACGATGTCATAGTCTGGCGTATAGAAATTGACTAGATCATCCCGAATGTCCGTTAATTGAAAGGCGCCGCAACCAGAAATTTCAAATGTCCGCGGATTAGGCGAGGCGCCGCTAATTCGACGAGAGTTGTGGTTATACGATTGGTCATCGAAGGCTCTATGCATATTAATGACGATTTTGGACCCATTGTAGAAAGTGGCGGTTTGATCCGGCGGCATCCACGTATTCAATTGAATTTGAGGTGCCAAAAGCCGATAATGTTGAAGCCGTTCCCACCATATTCCTGAGATGATGACGCTTTTCTTCGCTAAATAGGGAGCTATCTGATTAAATACACCAACGCGGTTCCAGTAGGCCGAACCAATAAAACAAATATCGCGGTGCCCTCCCTTTGGCACAGGTCTTGGACGAAACATCTCTGGTTGAAAAGCTAAAGGCAAATAATGGACTTGCCCGCCTCCCATCTCCTGATAGAACTGAACACAATTCACTTCCAAGGTAAATATATAATCATAGTGCGTCGCGTAAGCAGCCGTAATATCCGTGTAATAAGGATCATCGGTTAGCCAGATCGCGGTTCGGATCCCCATTTGACGAACCTTATCCACGGTATTCAGGGAGAGATTCATCCCTTCAAGAACGATCATCACATCCGGTCGGTACCTTGCGGCAAGCGTTTCTGCATTGGCCTTGGGATGTCCCATTCGCGTTGCATCTTTGTCAGAGTTCCCTATTATTAATTCACGAACTAATGGGCGAAGGCTGTTAATTACAGCGATATCCAATGGCTCGTAGGGGTACCCTTTGCCCGATGTAATAAACAACACACGTACGTCCCAAACAGGACTAGGCGCACGGTCACGAGCCGCTTTTTGCATAATCGCTTCACATTGTCCCATCCTGAGTCCATTAGTGTGACCTAATTGATTACCATCAGCAAGTCCGCGCTCCCAAGCATGTGAACTATTTATAAAACTCATCCTCTTCACTCCTTTCTAGGCAAATAGAATGTCCAACAGCTTGACTAATCGAGCTGAAAAAGTATGCTCCATTCGTGTCCTCCGCAGCMCATTGATTGCAATCCGTAATCGTTCCTCTTCATGAATTAGGTAGTGATTCATTTTATGAACGAGCTCCGCTGGATGATGAAAGGTTTCGATTTCATGACCTGGCCGATAGTGCTGTTCCAGATCTTGGCGATAATCCGTTATTTGCAAGGTTCCACATCCTGCGATCTCATAGGTTCTCGGATTAATGGAATGCCCCGGTATATTTCGGCTGTTTTTGTTGTAGGTTTTATCGTACGTGAGTCGGTGAATATTCAAGACGATTTTGGCACCGTTATAATACTTCACTGACTCTTCGACCGGAACGCCCCTAAGATTAATCCCTTGTTGAAGCAAGGCGAAGTGATCTAAACGATCCCATAACCCCCCAGCAATAACCACTTTTCTCCCTATTAAGAAGGGAGTTAACTCATTGAAGAGGGCAATTCGGTTAGGAAAGCCCGTGCCAATAAAGCAGATATCGCTTCGGTACTCAGGGCTAATATGCTGAGGTTTAAACACAGTTGGGTTAGCCGCCAAAGGCAAGTAGTGAACTTGCCCGCAGCCTATCCCCTGATAGAAGGGTACGCAGGACATTTCATGCGTGAATACATAATCATAGTGAGGAGCTAATGTGGCTGTATGATCGGTAAAATAGGGATCGTCCGCAAACCAGATAGCGGTACGTATCCCCATCTGTCTAACTAGATCGATATGATGAGCATGATCAGCCGGGAAAACATGAAGCCMGTTCATAACCAGCACCAGATTCGGTTTATGCTCTTTCGCTAATCGGAGCATATCCGCAGCCGTCGCTGTATATACAACTCGGACTGATTGTTGCAAACCATGAATAATCCCATTGTCTATGGCATCGAAGATGCCCTGAACGATAAATAAAACACTTGCTTCTCGCAGCGGAATAGGTGCTGGAAAGCAGGTGTCGAGGGCATACTGACATCTGCCCATACGAAAGCCACTTTCCCGACCAGCCTGAAATCCCTGACTGCGACTCTCCGCTAAGCGGTTACGATTCACCATGTATCTTTCACCTTCTTAGCTCTAACAGCTGTATCGTAATAATCTACCTGTAGAAAGAAATCCAGCGCCGATCGCCAATCTCGCATAGGCTCAAACCCATTGCTTTGCATAGCTTGGTGTGCAAATGCGGTATACATGGGTCTTGCAGCTGGTGCTGGCGGGAAAGCGTGCGTAGGCACAGGCTGCAGGGAAATATGCGCCATGCCAGCCGCTTGGAGGATATGCAATGCGAATTCATATCTAGAGCATACGCCTTCATTGGAGGCATGATAGAGACCATAACGGTCCGTTTCGATAAGCTCACGAATGAAAATGGCTAGATCCAAGCAATAGGTCGGGGAGCCAAATTGATCATCCACGATGGATAGAGTCGGATTCTCGCGCGCCTTCTCCAATACTTTGGTTACAAAATTTGTTCCTTTTTGACCATATAACCAAGAGGTTCGTACAATAAAATGTTTCATGCAAGTCATGGCAACGAATTTCTCCCCAAGAAGCTTGGATTGTCCGTAGCTATTAAGCGGATTGGGCACATCCGTCTCTTTATAGGGACTTCGCTTCGTGCCATCGAACACATAATCCGTACTGACATAGACAAGCTTGGCCCCAACGATCGCACAGGCCTGTGCAAGATGTAGAGCACCCAAAGCGTTCACTTGATAGGCAGACTCCTTCTCAGATTCAGCTCTATCTACATGGGTATAGGCAGCAGCATGAACAACAACATCCGGTCGTACGTTCAGCAGCTTCTCCATGACTTCTTGTTCCTGTCTAACATCCAATTCCGCTTTCTCCCAAGAGATAACTTCATGCATGGGGCTCAGCACTCGCTTAAGGTCATATCCTAACTGTCCGCCTGCACCTGTAATAACGATTTTCAAGTGTGATCAGCTTCTTTATCTACACGGTACGAACCGTCTGCAATACGGGCGCACCACTCGGTTTCTCTTACATACCACTCCAGCGTATTTTGCAGACCCTTCTCAAACGAGTAAGCCGGCGTCCACCCTAACTCGCGACGTATCTTCGAGCTATCAATGGCGTATCGCCGATCATGTCCAAGCCGATCCGCTACATACTGAATGAAAGATTCGGGTTTGCCCAGCTGCCTCAAAATGCTCTGAACAACTTCCAAATTCGTTCGCTCATTCTGACCACCAACATTGTAAACCTCTCCCGGCACACCAGCTTCAATCACGCGTTCAATGGCAGAGCAATGATCGTCTACATACAACCAGTCTCGTACATTCAATCCATCACCATAGAGGGGTAACGTCTCATTGCGCAGCGCACGTGTAATTAAAAGTGGGATTAGCTTCTCTGGAAATTGACGGGGACCATAATTGTTCGAGCAACGTGTAATCACAGCTGGAAATCCATACGTCTCATAGTAAGCTCTTACTAACAAATCAGAGCCTGCTTTACTAGCTGAATAAGGAGAATTCGGCGCAAGGGGTGTTACTTCACTGAAGGCTCCTTCAGCCCCTAGTGATCCATACACTTCGTCTGTGGATATATGAATAAACTTCTTAACCTGACCTCGACGTGCGGCCTCAAGCAAGATTTGGGTGCCAACCACATTCGTTCTTACAAACCGGCCAGGGTCATGAATACTTCGATCTACATGGGATTCAGCGGCAAAGTGAACAACCACATCGATGCCTTGCATCAGTTTCATCATGAGCGCCTCATCACCAATATCACTTTGCACAAATTGATAACTAACTTGACCATCAAACAGCCTAGCATTGTCCCTATTCCCTGCATACGTAAGTAAATCAACATTGATTATTGGATCATCTGGATGATGTTTCTTCCAATAATGTATGAAGTTGCTTCCAATAAAACCCATGCCTCCTGTCACAAGCAATGACTGCATTAGCTGTACCCCTTTCTTACTAACAGCGTGGCTTGAAAGAGCGATTCATGCGTGCCAGCGTCAATCCACCAACCTGTCAAGAACATATGAGCAAGCGATCCAGCAGCCGCATATACATTATTAACATCTGTGATCTCCATCTCGCCTCTTGCTGATGGTGATTGTGATTTAATAATCTCAAATACAGAAGAGTCATATAAATAGATCCCCGTCACAGCAAATGGAGAGGTTGGATGCTCCGGTTTCTCTACAATGCGTTCAATTTGATTGTGCTTCATTGTTGCTACGCCATATCTACGAGGATCTTCCACCTCTTTTAAAATAACCATAGCCCCTTCATCCTGCTGGTAAAAGGTTTCAATCATGGGCTGAAGTGGATCTAGGAATAAATTATCTCCCAATATGACCACGAATTTCTCACCCTCCCCCACGAAATCCTCTGCCAATGCCAAGGCTTGTGCAATTCCTCCTGGTTTCTCTTGAATCTTATAGGTTAGATTCACGCCGAACAGGTCACCATTGCCCAAGTAGTCTACATATAAGCTTGCAGATTGTTTCCCCGTAATAACAACAATATCCTGAATGCCAGACTGACTTAGTTTATCAATGGCATATTGAATCATGGGCAGATTACCAACTGGAAGTAAATGTTTGTTAATAATATGCGTTAAAGGGCGTAAACGACTTCCAGTTCCTCCTGCAAGTACGACACCTTTCACAAGTMATCCCCCTTCACGAACTTTCGCATGATGTCTTATGGTGCTTAGTCACATCCATTTCTACTATCATATGCTTTCGTGATAGACGGAAATTGGACGATTACCCCCAAATTGAAAATTGGTCATCAATCTATCTATGAAATAGCAAAAAAAAACAAAAAAACAGTAGTCTCGCTTAAATTGCGAAACACCGTTTTTTTGTTTTCTGAAGCAGGATTTCACATCGAGGCGATTACTGACTCTTCCCAATGACCATCCAATTCACAATACCCTGTTGATCGGGTGAAAATTTGGCTCTGATAATGGACAATACTGCACTGCCTGTAGACTTTTGACTAACAATGACATAACAAGCTGGATGATTCGTGATCGCTGTTAACACATAATTCGTATTCGCATATTCCTCTTCAAAATGAAGTACCAGCTCAATGGTCTCATCCTGAATCTTCATAACAAATGGCTCAAGACCGAACTGTTGCAACACATTTCTTTGCCCAGAGGAAGTGCGCACAAGACTATCTGCCAATTTCGTCACTGTAATAGAGGCATCAGCAACATGTTGATTCGTGATAACTCCATCCTGCAGCTTACTTCCATCAACACTACCCATTGCTAAGTGAAAATCAGTTACGGCTCCCTGTGCCAGTTTATAGCTGTCTACACTGCCATCAGCCAGTTTAGCAGTATCGATCGCCCCGTCGATAACTTTGCTGCCATCAATACTGTTAACGGATAGCTTCGCTCCTGTAACAGCATCATCAGCCAGATGCTCCGTATTCACCGCACCGAATCCGAGTTTAGTGCTGTCCACACTACTTGGAGCTAGCTTTTCACCTGTGACGGCTTCGTCTTGCAAGTGCTCGCTTCCGATCGTTCCCTCGATTAGCTTGGAACTATCTATGCTGGCATTATGCAGCTTCCCACCGTCAATAGAGCCAGGAGCAAGATGGCTGTTCGTTACAGAACCCAAGGAGAGCTTCAATCCATCAATGATAAAGTCCGATAAATGTTCTCGTTGTATCGCACCGTAAATGATTTTACTGCTATCCACACTTCCCGACGCCAGCTTAGATGCATCCACTACATGATCAGCCAGATGCTCACTAGTTACAGCACCTGAAGCCAGCTTACTACCATCCACGCTTCCCGGTGCCAATTTCACACCATATACGGCATGATCAGCAAGATGATAATTATTCACTGCGCCCGACATCAGTTTACTGCCGTCTACAGAGTTCACCGCTAACTTTTCACAGTCAATAGCCCCTGCCAGGAGATGCTGATTACTTACGGAACCATGCGCCAATTTCGTACCATTCACTACGCCAATTGAAAGATGTTCGTCTGTGATCGTGCCAGGCATGATTTTCGATCCTTCTACACTATGATTCGCCAGCTTCGTACCAACGACCGCTCCTTCTGCCAGATGCTCTGAGCTGATCGCGCGATAAGCAACCTTCGAGCTAATGATGGACCCATCCGCCAAATGCCTGGAAACTACCGCAGCAGGTGCCAGCTTGCTACCATGTACACTTTCATTCGCCAATTTCGAGGCCGTGATCGCACCGTCGATGATATGCTCAGCATTCACCGCTTTGCTCGAAATTTTGGTACTAATGATACTGCCATCAGCCAACTTATCTGAAGTTACCACTTCATCCTCTAGCTTCGCGTTCGTTATGGCTTGATCTTTAATGGTCCACGTAGTTACAGATTCTGCCTGGAGGTGTTGTGTGCCCACTGCTCCATTCGCGAGCTTCTCTTCGGTGACTGCACTGTCGGCTAAGATTTCAGTCGTGATGGCGTTTTCTTGTAGTTTACTGCCCATTAGACTTCGATCAGCGAATACCTCCAACGTAATGGATCCTTGTGCCAAATGTTCAGAAGTAATCGTCCCAGGTTTAATATGAACACTATCGATAATTTCATCTTGCAAATGACGTGATTCTATCGACATCGGAGCGATCTTCGCCGTTGTTACGGCTTCCTCAGCAARCTTACTTGTCGTAATGCTTTCTTCCTGAATATGTCTAGTTGTGATGGCTTCGTCCGCAATATGGTTGCGATGAATCGCGTGCAAATCGATTTGTTTCTCACCAATCGCACCTTTTGCGATGTGACCAGTAGCAATAATCTCTTCCTGCAGATGAGTAGAATTGATGGTGCGGTAGGCAATTTTGTTGGAGGTGACACTCTCATCTTTCAGTTTAGAATTACCAACACTACCCTCTGCCAATTTATCTGTAATGATGGATCCTGCAGCAATTTTGGAGCTAGATACCACATTCTCCTCTAGATGATCAGTCTGAATCATATGTGAACCGATATGTTTAGCGAGGATGGCACCTTGCGCAATTTTATCCGCAGTAACCGCACCGTCTTGCAATTTGCTGCTAGAAATAACTCCATCGTTCAAGTGGCCAGACTCAATAGCTTGCGGCGTTATATGTTTGCTCGCTATGATCTTCTCGCCCAATTTCGCCACGGTAATCGCGCCATCTTGAATGAGCTTCGCTTCTATGGCACCTTCTCCAATATGCTTAGTCCGAATTGCATGATCAGCTATGTGGTAACTGGTTACCTCACTGCCTTCAATATGAATACCTCTCACCGCGGATTGTGCGATATGCATCGAATCTACGGCATGCGGAGCAAGCTTAGCACCTGTTACAGTTTGATCGGCGAGCTTATCATTTGTAATTAAGTGATTTCTTAAATGTTCGGACTGAACACTCTCGACCTGAATATGGATAGAACCGATACTGCCAATCCCTAATTTATCTTCCGTAACAGCACCATCTCTAATTTTGGCAGAGGTGATGGAAGCGTCCATAAGCTTAGCCGTATCAATAATATAATTGGCCAAATGCTTCGTCTGAACAGCACCACTGAGGATTTTATCAGACGTGATCGCTTGCTGATCAATATAGTCACTTGTAATAATCAGTTCCGATAAGTGTTGAGGCAAAATAGCTCCGTCTGCCAGTTTGGAGGCATCCACTGACCTATCTGCAATTTTGGCGGTTGTAATGCTGCTATCGAACAGCTTTCCGCCAGATAGTGTATTATCTTGAATTTTATCTCCTGCAATACTGTTTGGAGCAACATGTTCATCATGGATCGCCTGGTTGGCAATTTTAGGACGTGTTACGCTTGCCTGAGCTAATTTGGAAGGTTCAATCGCACCATCCTTGATGGATCTGACACCGATGCTGAACGGTTTTATCTTCGTATCATCGATCGATCGGCTTGCAATTTTGTCCCATGTTACCGCTTCATCTACAATGTCGTCCGTATAGACAACCGGGTCAACGAATTTCCCCGTTTTTCGCTCCGTTAATAACAAATCAGGTGTGATTTGCTCTGTAACCTTGGAGACATGCAAGACTTTGTTTGGCTCTGCCTTCTCTGCCTTCTCTGTCTTCTCTGACATCGTTGGATTCGTTTTCGCAATTAGCTTGGGTTGTTCTACCACTTTCTCTTGCTTTATTGGTGCTTCATCAAGCCATTTTAATTCATTCAAGTTAGCGTTCACTTTGTGCACGTTCGCTTTGTGCACGTTCGCTTTCTGGGTAGTGCTGCTCTTACGCTTATTCATATGACTCCTCTCCATTCACCAAGATTTATCTTTGGTAACATATTCATTCTCACCTTAATAAGTACATTAGCCCCAAAAAATGTGCGCTCACCTAGACAAGAGCCGTTTCTTTCAACATCTGGCTGTACAACGCTGACCTCACCTCAGCAGCTCGCTGCCACGTGAACAGATTATCAACCCGTTTAATGCCGTTTTCCCCCAGCTTTCGTTGCAGGCTTTCATCTTTCAGTAACCGTATGATACGATCAGGGAGCTCATTGTCAATGGCACCCAGTTCGATTAAATAACCGGTATTACCATCTTCCACAACCTCTTGAATCCCGCCTACTTTAGTGGTAACAACGGGAACACCAGTAGCCATTGCCTCCACATTGACAAGACCAAAAGCTTCCTTACCAATCGAGGGGACAACAAAAACATCAGCGATTCGAACCCATTTGGGCATTTCTTGATGCTTCACATAAGGAATGAATAGGACATGTTTAGGCATCGTCCTGGCTGCTTTAACTAATTGCCTGACATACTTGGTTTCTTTCTTGGATCCATAATAAGCACTCCCAATGATAACAAGCTTGGCGCTTGGTTCACTCTTAATGACGCTTTCCATCGCCTTCAGCAGATGATGAACACCTTTCTTAGGAATCAATCTACCTACAAATAAAATAATTTTGAGATGCTCACAATTTAGGCTTTTGCGCATTTCTAGACGTGATTTGATGCCTTCATCCGACCATTTGGAAGTGAATTGAGCAATATCAACACCTAAATAGTGTGTAACTATTTTATGGGCAGCACTAGGCACTTTTTTTTGCAGAAACCGCTTTAGAAAGTCGCTATTAACGATAATGACATCAGCCGCACGCAAACACACGGTTAAAGATGAATTAGAAATATAGGGTTTTGTGATAAAGGACGTAGAGTGGAGGACGAGACTCAATATGGAATGAGGGTATCGTTTGCGAAGAAAGGAAAGGAATCGTGGCCGATTATCCACTTGAATAATACCAGGACTTAACGAGGATATCTGTTTAGCTACATGTTTCATATAGGTAGTTTGCGTCTGATAAGGTAGTCGCTGATACGTTACACCCTGCCGAATTTCCTTCCAAGGTTGATAGGATGTTTTCCGTCCAAGTACGACTACAGGCATGCTCTTCACCAAATGCTCCGCTGTCTTCTGAACCACTTGCTCAACCGAGCTACTAGTCCCTGAGGGTATAGGAAAAGAGCCTGGTGTAACGATGACAAGATGGTTCGATTGCGGCTTCCGCTTCGTCTTCAACTTCTAAACCTCCTGGATAAAATGAGGCTGAGCTCCCCCCATTTTGCTACTTCTTCTATACATATGCGGATAAAGTAGCAAAGCATGGGCATCTGTCCTTGTTTTAGAAGAAAGTATCAGCATTTGTACAAACAAGTCTTGTTCTTTTTCCATAAACTAAGAGTGATTCCGCTTTCGGCAAATATTCAAGCCCCAATTAGAGAGGGAGTGAAGTCAATGAGTAATCCCTATGTGGGTATTTTAGTTAACGATTCCTTGTTTGCAGGTATTCCTCTAGGGAACACACAATACGAAGCAATTCGATTTTACGAGGATGCTGGCAAACTCTATGGCCTTACGCCTTGTTATTTCCGAATTCATGATGTTCATATGAAAACAATGAAGGTACATGCCTATGTAAAGGATGGCCAACATTTTATAAGAAAATGGTCAGATCTCCCTAAAGTTATTCATAATCGTGCCATTTATTTGGATTCCTCTTCAGCACGGATTTTGGAAGCATGGACACAGAAAGGTGTTACGCTGTTTAATCGTTGGAACCGTTATAGCAAGATGCGTATACATGAGATTTTAATGAAAAACGAGAGCATTCGGCCCCATCTTCCCTGTACATTTCCAGCCACAATTGAAAATGTTAAAGCCATGATGGATTCGTTTGACTCGTTAATTATCAAACCAACCAATTCTAGCATCGGTCGCGGTGTGATGAAATTAGAGCGTCAAGGGAACTTATGGAAACTCCTCTATCCAGTTAACATGAAACTTACGAACCGGACTTGGCGAACACTCAGGTTCCGTCAACACTTGCCGAAACTTCTCCGTAGACGGATTGTAAGAAGCAGCTATATGGTTCAACAATGCCTGCCTCTTGCCACTGTAGATGGATCTCCTTTTGACCTTCGTATTTCCGTTCAGCGTGGAACTGAGGGATCATGGGGCGTTACTGGCATGATTGCTAAGGTTGCCTCACGTAAGCATTTCCTAACGAATGTCGCACACGGCGGGCGAGTAATATCCTTATCAGATATTTTGAAAAACCACTATCCGCAGCTTGATCCAGGAACCGTATGTCTTCAGATGACGAATTTCGCGCTCTTGGTCGCCCAGCATCTCAGCACAGAATTGCCAAACTTGGCTGATTTAGGACTCGACATTGCTATGACGAATGAGGGTTTCCCTTTATTTATCGAATGCAACGGGAAGGATCAACGTTACAGTTTTCGTGAGGCAAATATGGAAGAATGTTGGAAAGCCACCTATTTCAACCCTATAGCCTATGCCAAATTCATTTTAGAAGGTGGCACGCCACCGTGCTAGAGGTTGGAGCGCGAGCTTCAGCAGAGTAACAGAGGGCAAAGCAGCAGAGCGAAACAAAAAAAACGTCCTTTCGAGTTTACTCGGGGGACGTTTTTTTGAGGTGAGCCGGGCTGTGAGGGCATGAGACAGGCCCCGTGCTTCGACGACTGCGCCTTCCTTCGAGTGAATGGAAATTAACTGGGGAAACTACATCTATTTTCGGCAATAATCCCTCCATCTGAGGAATAACTGGAAAACCTACAGCTAATTCCAGGCATTCCCACCTCATGAGGAGAAAAACGAGATTTTAGCTACATATTTTCCATTAAAATTAAAAAATCGATCGAAATCTTTCAAAATAGCTGTATATTTTCCAGTTATTTCAATTCAATCAGATCATGTGTTTACTCGGATCTCAAAGAGGTGCGCGATTCCGGCTCAATTAGCTTGGATGATGGAGGCAAGGGGTATAAAGTAGCTAGTTTGTTGTAGGCAGAATGAGGTGCGTTGAGAGACTAGGTTGATGTGGGCGAGGGGGATAAAGTAACTAGTTTGTTGTCTGTCCCCCGCCCCCCTCCGTGCGGCGGCCGACTGAGAATATCGCATCTCAGCACCGTCATTACGCTATTCCCCCTACTTCGCACTAAGCGGTGCAAGCACCCGCTGAACCTCCGCATTCAGCTGCTTCGGATCCGGTGCGCTTACCGGTTGATCCTGAAGCTTATACTTCATTTTCAGCTTATAGACCTGTTGCACACTTTGGTCAATCGTATCCAAGGGAATCCGCCCCGCCTGAACAGCGGTACGCAATGCTTGAATAACGGCTATCGCTTTCTGCGGATCGTGACCGACCATCACGACATTGGAACCCGCGAGCACAGACTTCACGGCGGCTTCGCCCATTTCATAATTTTCCGCAATGGCGCCCATCGTCATATCATCGGTCATGATGAGCCCCTTGAAGCCAAGCTCCTTGCGTAGAAGATCCGTCATGATCGTCTTCGACATCGAAGCCGGATATTTCGTATCTATTTTTGGCAGCAAAATATGAGCGACCATAATCGCATCCGCCTGATGCTTAATGGCATCTGCAAAGGGAATCAGCTCAAGCTTCCGCAAGCGCGCGAGGTCATTTTGAACAACGGGTAAGCCAATATGTGAATCAACAGAGGTATCGCCATGTCCTGGGAAATGCTTCACAACCGGAACAACCTTCATCTCTTGAATGCCATTCATCATCGGAATCCCATAGCTGCTTACTAGCGTTGCATTCGCCCCAAAAGAGCGATCGCCAATAACCGGGTTCTTGGGGTTGCTGTTGATATCCAAATCAGGCGCAAAATCCATATTAAGCCCATAGGCATTCAACTCTTTCCCCAGCAACTGACCGATATTATGGGCCAACTGGGTTTTACCTGATTTCCCAATCGTCTGACTTGTCGGTGTTTTCGAAATTTCATCAGGCAAACGCGTTACCCTGCCGCCCTCTTCATCGACACCAAGCCAGAGTGGAAGCTTGTTCACCGTATTCGTCTTTTTCAAATCATTGACTAGGCTCACTAATTGATTCGTATCTTTCACATTCGGCTTATACAGAATAATGCCACCTACATGATAGGTTGCAATCAATTTACGTGCTTCATCATTCATGCTGTAATCATCAATTCCCGCGATTATCATCTGACCTAGCTTCTCATCCAGTGTCATCTTAGGAAAATCTACCGATGCTACTGGAGTTGGCGAAGGTTTAGGAGCAGTCGACGGGATAGGTGTAGAGGTTGGTACCACTGTTGGTGAAACCGTTGCGGGCGGTACACTCGGGATCGGAGTTCCACTTGGCCCAGCTTCATGACGTGTCGCGCAACCAGTAATAAGAAGGATTAACCCTCCAACTGTTCCAATTCCACGCATAATTTGGGAGTAATTTCGTTTCATCTTACCACCTGCCTTTACTTTCACAGTCACTATATAGAGTAGACGCTCTATGCATCGAAATCGTTGAATGGCCGCTTCACTCGCTGCGAATTCCTTTCAAGAAACAATGCACTAACATATAAATCCCATATGCGCCTAGATAACCACCTGTGAACAGAAACAGCTTGTTCGTAAAAACAACATGGATGTTCGTCATGAAAACCGTATCATCCCGAAGGATCTGGTACACGTTCATGGAACTGATTGCACCAAATATATACGCGCACAAAACCGCTGCCCCTGCGAATACATGTTTAAAGGATTGTAGTAACCAAGCACTAGCAAGCATGACTAGCGGAATCACAATAACAAAAATAACGATTATTATCGACATTGTCGTGTTCACCTCTTCAACAGCATTGACGAATTTGCTGTCGAAAATACAGAAACTCACTTGGCTAGTCCCAAGGAATCGAACAATAGGCAATTGATTCTTTTACCTATCTGTGGCAAGATTAGCGAAGAACCGCTAAATAGGAAACTTTGTGCTGATGCCAGAGTCCCTCCTAACCAACGAATGAACAGGAGTTTATGATCTATGTCTAAGCCTTTTTTCCGATTACTGACCGAGTTGTCTTCACGCAAATGGGTCTCACAACTAACAGGTGCCCTTGCTCGTTCCAAAATAAGCCGGCTCTTTATCCCTCGTTTTGCCCAAACCTATGGCATTCGCATTGAAGACGCTGAGAAGCACATCAAGGAATATAAGTCCTTGAATGATTTCTTCACGCGCAGATTGAAGCCAGGCTTGCGCCCGATCCACGAAGACACAACACGTGTTGTAAGTCCGGTAGATGCCATGATTACAGGTATCGGCGACATCAAAGAGGGCTTGATCGTCAATGTCAAAGGTCAAGACTACACGATCGACGAGCTGCTAAATCGCTCTCCGCGCACAGTCAACTACAATAATGGTTTTTATTTCGTACTGTATCTGAGTCCAACTGATTATCACCGTATTCATTCACCAATCTCAGGAGATATTCTGGAGAAAGAGCATGTCCTTGGGAAAGTGTATCCCGTTAATGAATTCGGACTGCGTCATATGAAACGTGTACTTAGCCGCAACGAGCGATTAATTACATTCATTCAGCATGCAACTGGAGAAGTAGCCGTTGTCAAAGTTGGCGCACTGAATGTGAGCTCCATCCAATATGTAACACCTCTTCCAAAAACACTTGAACGCGGTCAAGAGCTCGCCTATTTCGAGTTCGGCTCCACAGTCGTTCTGTTATTTGAAGATGGGATGTTCGAAGCACGCCCTGATCTAAAGCTTGGCTCTAAAGTGAAAATGGGCGAAGACCTTGGGCGTTTCTTGGACGCCTAACCTAGTCGGGAATCAGAACCTGAGAGGAGAAAACCATGGCATCYATTTCAACACCATCTCCTAATCATAGCTCGAAGAGCTTGCAAGGAACGGGAGATATCAAACCAACTGTTTATCGGATTTTATTGGCAATTGGGCTTGTACATTTGCTCAACGATTCCATTCAATCCGTGATTCCTGCTATTTTCCCCATTTTAAAAGATGAAATGGGACTCAGCTACGCACAAGTCGGCTGGGTGCAATTCGCAATTAACTTTACAGCATCCATCATGCAGCCTGTCGTTGGACTCTATACAGACCGGAAGCCATCGCCCTACATGCTGCCAATTGGGATGACATCGACCTTGATCGGCATGTTGCTGCTAGCTTTTGCTCATTCGTATTGGGTAGTCCTTTTGTCTGTTTGTTTTGTCGGACTTGGCTCGGCCGCCTTCCATCCAGAAGGTTCACGTGTTTCACATATGGCAGCTGGAAATCGTAAAGGTCTCGCCCAATCGATCTTCCAAGTCGGCGGCAACGCTGGTCAGTCATTGGCTCCCATTATGACCAAATGGATCTTCATTCCGCTAGGATTGTTCGGATCGATCTGGTTTACGGGTGTCGCGGCTATCGCGATCGCTGTGCAAATGTACATAGCACGTTGGTATAAGGTCGTCCTGCAAGACGCACCTGTGAAAGCCAAAACCGTCGTTAAACGTGTTGTTAGCCCGCAGCGACGTAAGCAAGTCATGTTCGCTATCAGTGTATTGATTTTCCTTGTGTTTGTTCGTTCTTGGTATGGTGCGGCTATGAGTGGCTATTTCGCCTTCTTCCTTCAAGATACGTACGGTATCTCCATTGACCGAGCGCAGAATTTCATTTTCTTATTCCTAGCGGCTGGAGCCGTTGGTACTTTCTTTGGCGGACCGATATCGGATCGCTTCGGTAAGCGTAATGTCATTTTCTTTTCCATGTTAGGATCGGCACCATTTGCCTTATTACTCCCACATGTGTCCGTCGGTTGGGCGTACGTGCTGCTCGTTATTATCGGTGTTATTCTGTTATCCAGCTTCTCTGTTACAGTCGTGTATGCGCAAATGCTTTTTCCTGGCAAAGTAGGGACCGTATCCGGCCTCATCACGGGATTAGCCTTTGGTCTTGGCGGTATCGGGAGTGTCGTGTTAGGCAACCTTTGCGATGCCATCGGAACAGGCCGAGTTATGGAACTCTGTGCATTTCTCCCGCTTTTAGGCATACTTACTTTCTTGCTCCCTACCGATCGTAAGTTGAAGGAATGGACTGAAGAACAAGCCTAAAACATAAAAAGCAGTTCGGCACGCTGGATCAGCGTTGTACCGAACTGCTTTTTTCAATTACTCGTGATGTCCCTCGTTGACTTCGCGTTGGCTGCGACGACGTGCAACACCCGATTCAAACGCCGCTTCCATAACGGCTTCTCTAACTTTCTCGACCACCGCGTGATTGAACACGCTGGGAATAATGTAGTACTCGTTCAGCTCGTCCTCATTCACGACAGCAGCAATTGCTTTGGCTGCCGCAAGCTTCATCTCTTGCGTGATCTTGGATGCTCGGCAATCTAACACGCCGCGGAAAATACCAGGGAAACAAAGTACATTGTTAATTTGATTCGGATAATCCGAGCGTCCTGTCGCCATTACGCGAACATAAGGCTCCGCTTCCTCTGGCGTGATTTCCGGTGTGGGATTCGCCATTGCGAAAACAATCGGGTCAGTCGCCATACGCTTCACATCATCTTGCTTCAGCACGCCTGGTCCTGAAAGACCAATGAAAATATCTGCACCTGAGATGACATCAGACAATGTACCACGTTCTAGCCCAGGATTCGTATTTTCTGCGTACCACTCCCAAGCCTTGTTCGTGAACTCATCTCCTCGCACAATAGCCCCTTGACGATCCACACCAATGACATTGGTGACACCTGCTGAGATCAGCATTTTAGTACATGCAATACCTGCAGCCCCGATTCCCGTGATTACTACCTTACACGACTCCAATTGCTTTCCGACAAGCTTAACCGCATTTAGCAGCCCAGCTAGAATAACAACCGCTGTACCGTGCTGATCATCATGGAATACAGGAATATCAAGCTCATTAATTAAGCGTTCTTCGATTTCAAAACAACGCGGGGAAGAAATATCCTCCAAATTAATGCCGCCAAATCCTGGCGCAATCGCCTTCACGGTACGAATAATTTCTTCGGTATCTTGGGTATCCAAACAAATCGGGAACGCATCTACGCCTGCCATTTGTTTAAATAGCATCGCTTTCCCTTCCATCACGGGCATTGCCGCTTCAGGCCCAATATTCCCAAGCCCTAGAACAGCCGTACCATCTGACACGACAGCAACGGTATTCCTTTTAATCGTCAACGAATGTGCCTTGCTCGGGTCTTCATGAATCGCCATACAAACCCTGGCAACTCCTGGCGTATATACGCGGGACAAATCGTCCCTGTTTTTAATTGGTACTTTGGGGGTGACTTCAATTTTCCCACCCAAATGAAGCAGGAAGGTCTGATCTGACACGTTAATGATGCGGACACCTGGAATAACCTGTAGTGCTTTCGTTATTGTTTCCGTATGCTCGGGATCACTTACTTTGACTGTAATATCACGTGTAGTCGTCGTTTTGCTGGCTCTTGTGACGTCAATCGCCACAATATCGCCGCCTGCATCACCAATGGCTGTTGCAATTCTACCAAAGGTTACGAGTTCCTTATGTATTTCCAGTCGCACGATGACACTTGTGCCCCCACCATTTAATCCAGCCATGAAAGGATCACTCCTACGATTTGTAATTTAATTGAACACATGTTAGATGATAACATACAACCTATGGCAAACAAAGTTATTGCCCAAAAGACTTATCTTGCACAGTGATAGAGACTTTTTATGGTAGGCAAGCAGGGATTAGGAAAAGTATGGTATAGATTGAGCAGGAAGCATGGAAAGGGCTATAGAGATTGAGCGAAAACATTCTGGAAAAGCCAATTGAGATTGAGCGAAAAGAGTCAGGGAAGGCCAATAGAGATTGAGCGGAGCAGAGTGATGCCTTGCTTGATCTCAGCCTCTGTTAGATGGGCGAAACCGAAGCAGACACCCGCTCTGCCGACTGGGAGCGCGTAGTTGCCGGCGTCCGTCCAGGTCACGCCGGCTGCCCGACATGCGGCTGCATACGCGGTATAGGTGCGCAGGTCACCGCGCCACCACCCGAATAGATGCAGCCCGCTATCGCTGTCCACCCACTCGAAGAGGGTGGACAGGTGCTCCTGCAGCAGCGCCTGCAGGAGCAAGAACTTGCTCGCGTACACCCGCCGCATGCGGCGCAGGTGTCGCTCGTAGCCGCCGCTCGCCATGAAAGCGGCGAGCGAGCGCTGTTCGAGCAGCCCCGTTGGGTGCGGCTCGTATAGCCGCTTCGCGGCTACAAAAGCATCGTGCAGCGCCTCCGGCAGCACGACATACCCGATGCGCAGGTCCTGCAGCATCGTTTTGGAAAAGGTGCCGATGTAGACCACTCGGCCCTCTTGGTCCAGCACCTTGAGCGGCTCAATCGGCCGCCCGCGGTGCCTAAACTCGCTGTCATAATCGTCTTCGACGATGACAGCGCCTTGTTCCGCCGCCCAGCGCAGCAGGAGCTGGCGGCGCTCCAGGCCCAGCACCGCCCCCGTAGGGAATTGGCGGCTGGGCGTCACGAACAGCAGCCGCGCGTTCCACGGCTGCGGGATAAGCCCTTGCCCGTCCACCGGCGCGTGGACGGGCACTCCGCCAGCCGCCAGCACAGCGCGGCTGGCGCCTTGATACCCGGGGCGCTCCAGCACCACGGGATCGCCTGGGTTTACGAGCAGCTGGGTCAGCAGGGCAATCGCCTGCATCGACCCATTGACGATCACGATGCGCTCAGGCGGCGCATCGATGCCTCGCATTCGCCTCAGGTGCACCGCGATCGCTTCGCGAAGCGCGTAGTGCCCCTCGGCGATGTGAGCGTCCTCTTGCGGCGACTCCGTCATCCGCCGCACCTGCTCATACATCCCGCGGTTCCATTGCTCCCGCGGGAACTGCTCCATCTGCGGACGCGCCACCACGAACGCAATCTCTCTTCCACCTGGCATACCTAGGAGTTCTCGCTCTTTTCTCTTCTCTTTACCACCATCTGCCTTACCCTCTCGCACTTTTCCTTGCTCTTTGATGCCATCTGCCTTACCCTCTCGCACTTTTCCTTGCGCTTTGATGCCATCAGCCTTACTTTCTCGCTCCCCCAGCTCACTTACCTGATCAGTCCCACCTTCTCGCTGCTGCCCCCCAGCATCCACACCCTGGCTCACTCGGACACCCCAAGCTGACAGTTCTATATTCTTCCCCACCTTGGGCTCATACATCACATGACCGTCCGCATAAACGACAAAAGTACCTCTTCCAACATCTGCCTGCAAATATCCTTCTGCGATCAGCATATCGTACACTTGATTTACCGTCCCCCGAGAAATATCCAGTTGATCAGCCAAATCCCGGCTTGAGGGCAATTTCGTATGCTGCTTCAACTTATTTCCTACGATTTCATCGCGAAGCGCATGATACAAGGCAGCGTATTTACTAGGATATCGTGAACAGTACGTGTGAAACGGCAAATAAAATGCCATACAACCACTTCTTTTCTTTTTAAAATGGTACATATAAATTGAGTCATATTGGTACTTATTATGAATCCAATCATACAGTATGCTTACAACAATCACATTAAATTTTTCACGAGTAAGGAGAAATCAAACTATGAATCTACTGCCGCCAACCCTAAAAGGAACTCGCGTCACCTTGCTTCCTTTGCATGAGTCACATATTCCTGGACTGATCGAGGCTGCAAACGACCCTGCCATTTTCTCATTTATGACTCCCTTGCTTGATCCCGCCGAAGTTCACAAATTTGTCTACCAAGCACTTAACGAGCAGGAAGCGGGACAAGGAATCCCTTTCAGCGTCTACGATAGAGCTACTGATACCATCGTCGGCAGTACACGACTCTTCGATATTTCCATCCCTCATCGGAATTTGGAGATTGGGCACACCTGGTACAATTCGAGTGTTTGGAGAACTCGTGTGAATACAGAAAGTAAGTATTTATTGCTTCGATACTGCTTCGAGTCTCTGAATCTTTTGCGTGTTCAGCTCAAAACAGACCTTCGCAACGAACGCTCCCAAGCAGCCATTGCCCGTATAGGAGGCCAGAAAGAAGGTATTCTGCGTCAACATCGTGTGCTTCACGACGGTTATGTACGAGATACGGTTATGTTCAGTATCCTTGACAATGAGTGGCAACAGGTCAAGCAGCGACTAGAAAGCTTTTTAATCAAATAAATTGTTGAGCACGTGACTGGAATGCGTTCATCCATGGCTCTTGCTTCTTTTCATATCAATTCATAGAAAATTTGTTTACGCAGTGACGTGCAGGTGTGAAAGTGATATAATAACTGGGAAAAAATGAATCGCTCATTGGAAGGAATGACCCAATCTTATGAATCCTTTGGCAAGTCAGCTAAACGAGACCCTGCAACGTGAAAATTCTCATGTACATGACATGCTTTCCACATTAGGTAAATCGATTTACTTCCCGAAAGAAGGCATTCTCAGCCAATCGGCTGAAGCGAAGGCCAAAGCCAAGAAATTCAATGCTACCATCGGTATTGCAATCGAAAATGGTCAACCAATGCATCTGAAGGTCATTCAAGATACACTCTCCACTTACAATCCTAAAGATATATATGAATACGCTCCACCGGCTGGTAAGCCTGAGCTTCGTACAGCTTGGCGCAAAAAAATGCTCGAAGAAAACCCTGGCATTGGCAGCAAGCTTATCGGTAATCCGATTGTAACGAATGCCTTGACGCATGGACTAAGTATTGCTGCTGATCTTTTTGCAGACGCAGGTGATGCCGTAATTATTCCTGATAAAAATTGGGAAAATTACGAGCTTACTTTCGAGATTCGCCGCGGTGCTCAAATCGTGAACTACCCGCTCTATAACGAACAAGAGAGATTTAATTCCGAAGGATTACGTGACGCACTTCTCGCTCAGAAGTCCAAAGGCAAAGCGATCGTCGTACTGAATTTCCCGAACAATCCAACGGGTTACACACCTGATGTCGAGGATGGCAATGCCATTACTGCCGCGATCAGAGAAGCTGCTGAAGCTGGGATTAACGTAGTTGTTCTAACTGACGATGCTTATTTCGGTCTTTTCTTTGAAAATTCCTTGCATGAATCCTTGTTCGGTCAATTGGCCGACCTGCATCCGCGTGTGCTTGCAGTCAAAATTGACGGAGCAACCAAAGAAGAATACGTTTGGGGCTTTCGTGTAGGCTTCATTACGTATGCGGGTCAAAGTGATGCACTTCTGAGTGCTCTTGAACAAAAAACAATGGGGATTATCCGTGCTACAATTTCCAGTGGTCCGCATCCGTCCCAAACGTTCGTGCTTCACGCGTTGAACTCACCAGAATTCAATGCTCAGAAGCAAGAGAAATACGAAATCATGAAAGGCCGCGCGAACCGTACGAAATCCATTTTGGACAGCGGCAAGTTCGACGATGCATGGGGCTACTACCCGTTCAACTCCGGCTATTTCATGTGCTTGAAGCTCAAAACCGTTGACGCTGAAGCATTGCGCGTACATTTATTGAATCAGCATGGTGTAGGCACAATCGCGCTTGGCGAGACTGATCTTCGTGTAGCATTCTCTTGCATCGAAGAAGGCAATTTGGAAGAGTTGTTCAACATCATTTATCAAAGTGTTAAAGAAATAGAGACCGTTGCTGCAAGCAAATAGGTTGGCAACGCAAAAAGAGGGCGTCCCAAAGCCATGTTGGTGGCGGGGGACCCTCTTTTTTGTGAGTTAATGGGCTTAGAAGAAGTCCGTATGGTGAATGCAAGCAGCGAAAGATGCAAAAGAGCATTCTTTTTCTTCGAATTAATATCTGTATTTGAAATGCTTGCGAAAGTGCAACTATTTCTGTCGGCAAAGCTCATTTTGACATCTTTCGGTCCTAAAGGTTGCCTTTTCGCACTTATTCATCCACTTGTAACTGTTTTCCCGAAAATATGTGTCTTTTTGCATCTTTGACCATGTACACATATTGAAAATAACGTCTTCCCACTTGAAGTGGAAGTTATATATGACAAAACATATTCAAATCATCCCCTAGACTCTTCATGTATATGAAACTGTCATCACATACCCGTCGAACATTGCGGAGGCGGAGCTACTACAAAGGTTGAACTGCTTCGTACATATCGCCCCTGCCCTACCTTAACCTCAGTTTCATCAAACTCCGCGACAAGCCCGCCGCCAATCATTTTCCCATCCATTAACACCATAATGTAAGTTCCAAACAACATCGCATTCGTGAAGTCAGCATCCCGATGTATGATATCCATAGGCCCCCCAGTAAATAGCTTTTCTATTATTTTTATTTATACGCCACTATACCTTTTCAAGCGTTACAGTATAGTTACACACATCTTCTACAAAGAGAAGGCAATGAATGTTCCCTGCCCAGTCATTTGTTCGCGTTTTCCGCCCTCAGATCCAATTTGAAGATTATCTTACATCTGTTCGTTTCTTTCACTGTGGATCCTCCCAGGTAGCATCTGCAACCGCTTAACTGGTATAATACATAATTCCCTGGTACACAGGATCTGCTGCCAAAATACAGCGAAGCACATCCGGACAGCGAATAGACTTACTCGCCACCCTAATCTTCTTCCCTCCAGCTTCCTGTGCAATGGCCTTAAAGTTAGCATCCAGTAGATCCAAATCTACGAATGCGAATGGCTTCGGTACATCATTGAAAATCAGTTTATAGTGCTCGTAGGATCCTATCACGAGACTAACCTCTTCCTAGTGAGCCGTAATTAAGGCTTAGTCAGCCTGCGAATGATTTTCAACCCGATTAGACTAGATGGATATCGAAAAGGGATATCGAACCTCGTCGTCTGCTTTAATATACTTTTCATATGTGAGAATATTTGAAAACTCATCTCGCCATGATAGCTGCCCATTCCGCTCTCGCCGACTCCGCCGACAGGCAAATGCGTAGAACCAAAATGCATCAGCGTATCATTGACACAACCGCCGCCGAATGAAATTCGCTCAAGCATGGCATCTTGCACCTTTTTATCCTCCGAAAATACATACAGTGCCAGCGGCTTCGGCCTAGCTTGGATTAAACCTACGACTTCGTCTAGGCTGTCATAGGTCAGGACAGGAAGGATAGGGCCAAAAATCTCCTCCTGCATAACGGGCGAATCCCATGTAATCTGTTCAAGTACCGTTGGTTCAATTTGCAGCGTCTGATCTTCAGCCAACCCACCAATAGCGACCTTTCCGTCATTCAAAAAGTGACGCAACCGTTCGTAATGACGACGAGAAATGATTTTGCCGTAATCAGGGCTTTGCAGCGGCTTGTCGCCATAGAAAGAGACGATAGCTTCTTGAAGATAGGACAGCAGTTTATCTTTCACGCTCCGATGAACAAGCAAATAGTCTGGAGCCACGCAGGTCTGTCCCGCATTTGAGAATTTCCCGAAAGCAATACGCTGCGCTGCTAGTTTCAAATGCGCGTCGTGGTGTACAATGCAGGGGCTCTTCCCGCCGAGCTCTAACGTGACACGTGTGAGCCGCTTTGCTGCTGCCTCCATCACTATTTTCCCAACGGCTACGCTGCCTGTAAAAAAGATTTTGTCAAACGGCTGCTCCAGGAGCGCACGACTTTCTTCCACGCCGCCTTCTACAACCGCAATATATTGCGGTTCGAAGGTAGCACGTACGATCGAGGTCATCACAGCAGATACCGCTGGCGCTAGCTCTGACGGCTTCAACACAACCGTATTGCCAGCCGCAATTGCCCCTACTAGCGGATCAAAGGCCAGCATAAACGGATAATTCCATGGAGCAATGATAAGCGCCGCCCCCAGCGGCTCAGGGATTATGTAGCTGCGACTCCCCGAATGCGTCATCGGTGATTTCACTTTCTTCGGCTTCATCCAATGTTTCAGATGCTTGATGACATGAGCTATTTCTTGATAAACGATGCCTATTTCAAAAGCGTACGCTTCCTTCTCTCCCTTATTCAAATCGGTGCGCAGCGCCTGAATAATCTCCGATTCCCGATCGACAATCGCTTGTTTCAGCTTTTTGAGCTGTGTAAGTCGGTAAGCGAGTCCTCGTGTCGAACCGGAGAGATAATACTTTCTTTGCTGATCCATCAATTGGCTTATCGTCATGCGGATCTCCTCCTTTCGGATATTCATATCCTGGTTGTGCAATCGCCACACGAACTGAAAACGTTTACGAATTATAAAATTAAACAATCACATAGTCCTATAAGCTTACCATCCCATTCCCCACAGTGACAATAACATGATACTGCTCCGGTAATGATTTCGACCATAGAAAAAATCCCTGATTGCTCAGGGCTTCTAATTTGATAATACATTTTGTTTCCGATGTAATCGTCCTATTATGCTCTCTTTTGCTTTGTTACCCTACTTCTTCTTGTAATTTTTCGCTTTTTGACACTTCTTCTAATTGTTCTTATTCGCTTTGTTACACTTCTTTTAGCCGTTATCTTTTTCTTTAAAATGGATCTCTTTCTTCTTGTCATTTTTAAATTATTTCTTCTTTTTATCAGTTTTAATTTTTTGCTTCTTAGCAGTTTAATTTTTTTTCTTCTTCCTATCCGTTTTAACTTTCCCCGTCTTCTCTTCAATTCATTAATTTTTTGTTCATACAACGTTATATACTGGTCCACCATTGTAGAAGTCGTGAACTTGTTAAGCACATATTCTCTTAGGACATGTGGTGGCGGAAATGACTCATTTAATGCTTTGTGCGCAAGTTCATCTATGCTGTTACATACTAACTGTGGAAAACTTTCAAGTACCTCTAAGGCGGCACCATTGTTCAAGGCTAATACGGGAGTGCCTGAAATCATAGCCTCAATCAAAACAAGTCCAAAAGGCTCCTTCCAAATTGACGGAAAGAGGACACAACGAGCTCTCTTAAGTAGGTCCTGCTTTTGTTTACCTGCAACAGCGCCAATATAGTGAATGTTTTCATTATTATCAATTCTGGGCACCAAAATATTTCGGAAATATACTTCATCTTTAATGGGTCCAGCTATAATTAGCTTTTGGTTATTGCGTTCAGCGACTTCAATTGCATGAATGACGCCTTTGTCGGGGAGTATCCTCCCGATAAACAATAAATAGTCATCTTTTCCTTCACTGTACTCGTATTCATCCGGATTAATTCCGTTATGAACGACTTGGCCTTTGGCGCCGGCATTTCCCCGAGCAGCTCTACTGACATAAACGGAATCATGAAATTCTTTATTCGTAGGTAAATGATGAGTGGGTAAAACGGGAATTCCCATTTTTCTTAATCTGACAATAGATGTAAACGTGTGATCATGAATCAGATCTACTTTCGAAGGTCTTGTTTTACGGATAAATGCGGGTAGGTGTCGATCTTCGAAATATTTGGGGAAGGGTACTAACTTAGCTGAAACTTTACTTCCCTTAGGAGCATATAAAATAACCTTATGTCCACGTTTTACCAATTCTTGTGTTATTTCATAAACAATTTTCTCTGTTCCAGCTGTGTCAACAGCTGATACAGGGCTACAGACTGGTGAAATAACTTGTATGATTCTCAAGGATCGTTTTTTGGGAGTTGCATATTTTGTTTCATATTTTGTTTCATACTTTGTTGCATACATTGGCGTACTCATATTAAATAAACCAAATAAGTCACGAATTTCTTTAGTTTCAACTGCTTTACGATTGTACTCTCCACCGCTTAAAAGTTCTCGATGCTTCCTAGCATATTCCCAGAAATGATCAGCGTACTCTGGTTTGAAATCAATATAATAATTAATGCATTTGGTTACAAAAAAGAGAATTTCCTCTTTAAAACCATTATTCAAGTGTGCGTGTTCGATTAAACGGTCCCAGGCTTGTAAAATATCTAACACTTTAGGTCCGCTGCTATTTGCGATAGAACCTGGTCTAGACCTTTTATAATAATATAAGGGAATATTCAAATAAGCTGGTCTATTCGCTAGACTGATCAAAATTGGAGTTGATGCAACATCCTCATACCAAATATTCAAATACTGAATTTTTTGTAGTAATTCCTTATTGTAGAGCTTATTCCAAGGAACCACTTGAGCATAAAGAATTGCCTGTTTTTGCGTAAAGATGTCTTGTGCGTATCCCTTCTCAGGAATGGTCAGATCTTCATCTTCATACCTACTAAAATAATCACAAATCACCATGTCATGCCCATCTAAAGCCTTCGTAAACAATACCTCAAACATATTGTTAGCAATCCAATCATCCGAATCAACGAAACCGATATAGTCACCTCTAGACTGAGCAATCCCTACATTCCTAGAGTTACCTACACCTTGGTTTTCCGCAAAATGTATACTAATAATACGTTCAGGTTGGTTTTTCACGAACTCCTTAATAATTGCGGAGGAATGGTCTGTTGAACCATCATTGATAATAACTAACTCCATGACATTCCATATTGTTTGGTTAATTATCGATTGTAAACACTTACTAAGGAATTCCCCCGTATTGTATACAGTTACGATAACTGAAATTTTAGGACTAGCTGATCCTACTTTTTTTGAAATGATCTCTGTCGAGTCAAGAATAGGTTCCCCCTCCTCTTTTATTGAATTATATACATTCATATTCCCAATAGATGACTACGGCTTGTGTATGTGCTGACTTCTCCTATAAATAGTAATGACTACTACCCGCTTTAAAGATAAGCATATTGAAATAGTAAACGAAACCTGTATGCAAAAAAAGGATACTCTCTTAAAGAGCACCCTCTAGTTGGATACTAACTATACACGCTATGCCGTTTCTTGCATACGAACAAGGCTGGTATGAAGATGTACTACTGCATTCTTTTTATCTGTTTAAAAAAAGAAAAAGCCCAAAACCCTTATACATCAAGGGTTTCAGGCTTGTAATGCTGGGATGCGGTCGGAGGGATTTGAACCCTCACGCCTTGTGAGCGCCACCCCCTCAAGATGGTGTGTCTGCCGTTCCACCACGACCGCTTAAGAAAGTATACTGGGGATCTAGGATTTGAACCTAGGCATGACGGAGTCAAAGTCCGTTGCCTTACCGCTTGGCTAATCCCCATTATGAAGGGAAAAGGGCGACCGATGGGACTTGAACCCACGAATGCCGGATCCACAAACCGGTGCGTTAACCCCTTCGCCACGATCGCCACAGTAGGAATATTATTCCCTTAAAACTAGATACGAAACTCAACGTAAAGTMTTACTCTTAGGAATTTTGGTTAAGCCCTCGACCGATTAGTATTCGTCAGCTGCATACGTTGCCGCACTTCCACCTCGAACCTATCAACCTCGTCGTCTACAAGGGGTCTTACATACTGGGAAATCTCATCTTGAGGGGGGCTTCGCGCTTAGAT
>NZ_JBFTPF010000049.1:0-48179 GCF_056398345.1 Paenibacillus sp. 01T442 | reverse complement strand
GTCTAATTGAGGGTCATTCGGTTTAGAGCGAAGCATGAGGTTCACCACTTTCAAGAGTATACTTATATTATACCAAATTAACGCGGTAATGTGATGAACTAAAAAGAAAATAATAAAGACTGTCGAGACTTTCTCGACAGTCTGAGTTTTTCCAGTTAGTCGCGGCTAGTCGGTCGTGAAAAGGCTCCCGCGTTACTTCCGATCCGCCGGATACACCAGCCCGATCTGTCTCCGCGCCTCATCCATAATAGCCATCGCCGCGCTGGAATTCGCATGTGAGTTCGTCGGGGACTCTAAGTCGCCCGCCTTAATCAGCCGGCTAAACTCCTCCGCCTCGTAGCGCATCGTTCTTGCGCTTTGCTCCCGCGTCAGATCCTCTACGGAGCCATCGCGGTAACGAATTTGCACTTTCTCAGGCTGGTTAATCTTATCGATGACCATGGTCGCAAGTTCGCCTTGAATTTCGGTCGGCAGGTAGGAACTAGCGATTTTGGAATGCTGAATCGCAGCATCCATCTCTTTGTAGCTTAGTAACAAGCTACCTTCGCCATCAACGCCTGATTCCAGCATCACCGCACTCGCTTGTACCCGCTCAGGCGCACCGAACAACACAACCAATGGATAAATACAATACACACCTAAATCCATCATCGAACCATTTGAAAACACCGGATTAAACGCATTCAACACAGTACCTTGCTTATAAGCATCATATCTGGACGAGTATTGACCATAGCTCGCAACATAACGACGCACTTTGCCAAGCTTATGTAAATTGTCTTGTACCGCTTTGAAGTTAGGCATGAGCGTTGACTTCAACGCCTCCATGAACACAACCTGATGGCTGCGCGCTGTGTCAATCATAGCAGCAAGCTCCGCCGTATTAGAAGCCGCAGGCTTTTCGCAAATCACATGCTTCCCATACTTCATGCAATGAACAGCATACTCCGCATGCAAGGAGTTCGGACTTGCAATATAAACAGCATCAAACGCATCACTTTGTGCAAATGCTGTTAAGTCTGTAAATTGATGTTCAACATCAAATTTCCCTGCGAATTCCGCAGCCTTTTCCGCCGTGCGTGAGTATACAGCGGTCAACTCGAACTCTCCTGTTTCGAGCGCCGCATGAATGAATTCCTCTGTGATCCAGTTCGTACCAATGACTGCAAATCGTATCATTTTCCCCATGACTCCTTCATCCTAGCTATATTCTTTGACTTCTACCCTACCAAATTCACCCTCCGAATTCAATCTCATCGCCCCTCTGATTTCCGCACAATCATTGAAATTTCCCGTAATGCTTGATCTTTACTTTCGTTTGACAATGAATCTCTATCTCGGGGTACACCTCACGCCAGTTCATAGCTTTCCATTCCTTATAAGGAACAATTCGCTTAATCTCGTTTCCCAGTCCGATGCTGTCCACATTATGCTTCTGCATAGCATTCAACATAGTTTCCATGTGCGAGGTAATTTTTTCTCCTATTTTGTCCTCAAGTGCATGCCGATCTTCTTCCTTGCTAATTTTCAAACTTCCCATGTACTCCAAAATAACACCGCTTACTGAAATCTCGAAATTCACGATGAACGAGTTACCACCCGCGCGAGTCGTGTGAATCCGCCGTTTGCTAATCAACGAATCGAACAGCACAAGTTCCTTCGCCTCTTCATTTTTACTTAGACGCATAGGTAAGGAACCTAACTTGAAATCTTTGCTTAACATCGCAAAGTAAATCGTTTCCTTATCATCAATCTTCATTAGATAACGATCATCCTGAAACAAGGCAATGCCATTTACCTTCACATGGTCGCCAATATCTTTAATAGTGGGAGCAATAGGATCAATACCATCATCGTAATAATCTCTGGTGAACTCATATAAGGTAACCTTTGGAATGCTCTGAAACCTCGTTTCGGATTCCATCATCCGATCAATATACTGCGCTGTTCGCAAGTAATTGCTGTAGTTTTTGATTAATAAGTCATGGGCATCTCCATCTACAACGGTCACTTTGACACGCGGTGAAACAGAAGGATCCCTCACAAGCGTATCGATGTCATCCCAAAATCCCCGACGAGCCAGCGTCGTCCCGAACAAAATATTACGCATCTGGCCGCTGACCAGAATCAATTGAGTTTGCCTAGAGAGATCAACTTTTGCACTTTTGCTACTATCGGAAATGGTCGTCAAGACTTCTCTTGGCTTCCGGCCTTCATCCACAGCTAGAGGAATACTATTGGTCACCTTGAGCATCCCCCCAGGCATTAAATCAAATGCTGTCGTATGTGTCAGTCCAATCTTCTCTAAGATCCGCTGGTCATTCCCGCAGCCTGTGATCGTCATCAGCAACATACAAGTAATCAGCCATTGAAACCGCGTCTTATACAAGCTGTTTTCGCCACCTTTGAATAGAAAGAATACCAATTAAACAGATCGGTAGGACAAAGCAATAAGCAATATTCAAATACGTACAAATAGTCAACCATTTACCCACTTCATCCAACACACTTGGCATTAACGAAATGAGAAAAGTGATTACCATCATAAATAACGTGATCCGCTTAAGCTTAAAATTTTTGAAAATTCGCTGCATACATAAACTCGCCGCCCAATGATACATGACAATCGTAATGAGAACCCGAAAAACAAGAAAACTAAAGAGGATATTCTCCGCTCGCTCGATAAAAGGAAATTTAATATACGCAAGTAAGTCGAGAAAAGGAAACATAATTAATTTCAACTGCTGCAAGCTATAGAAACCGAAGCAAATTAGGCACACACTCACATAAATAAGAAAGCTAAACGCACTAGATAGCTGTACACCTGTAATAAATCGCGTTTTCTGCTGAACATAGGGGAACAACAACATGCAGAGCTCATACCCCAAGAAAGAACCATATAGATTAAAAAAACCTGTCCAGTGCTCTTTCCCCTCTTGAAATATATAGTGCGTATATCGCGATAATTGCAAATCATTATAAAATGGAATTTCCAAAGGCATCATCCACAATACCAAAAAGAAAAATACGGTACTTGCCTTCACAATCGTATACACGCCTTTAATGAGCAGTAAATACGCAAGCAGGCTGATAATGAACATGAAAGACATCGGGTTTGCAGTTGGAAATGCAGTAACTTGGAAAATCAGAACATACTCCTTTGCAACCAGACTAGCCGTAAGTGACCAAGTTAGGCCAACAATGATATATAACGGAAAAACGATCCACTTAGGCAAGTAACTTTCAAAAATAGTAAATATATCTGCACCGTTTCCCATTTTCCAAACGACCCGTATTAGGTAAATATTAAACGCAGCGATAGCAGCGATGACAACTAGCATGAGCCAACCGTTATAGCCAAAATATTCTGCTGCAATACGTGGTAAAGCAAAAATCCCCACACCAACTTGTATCATATGAATCAAAATGAAGATATGGAAACCGTTCAACTTCTCATTCACGCACGGATCATCCTTATTTTCTCATTTTATTCTTCTGCGAATTGGTTGTCTTTACTTGACTCGGGCGCGCTGTCAACATAGAGAAAGGTCCCCGAATAAAAACATCTTTCCAATCAACCCATTTTGTAGGAGCAAATGGAGATAAATAGGAAGTCCCCAAGCTGGTTAATCCACATAAATGGATGACAATATAACCAATGCCCGCCATCAGACCGAAATTCCCCCATATGCCCGCTAACAATATTAAACCAAAGCGGATAAGACGAATCGATGCACTCATCACATAACTTGGAATAACAAAAGACGATATCGCAGATGAAGCGACTGCAATAATAAGAATGTTGCTCGTAAGCCCCGCTTGGACGGCTGCTTGACCAATAACAATACCGCCAACGATGCCAATGGTTTGTCCGATTTTGGTTGGCAACCGAGCCCCCGCTTCTCGCAATAGTTCTATCGTTACTTCCATCAACATCGCTTCAATAACGGGGGGAAAAGGCACCTTACTTCGTGATTCTCTTAACGTCAAAATCAACGCCTCAGGTATCATCTCATAATGATACGTAGTCACGGAGACATAGACAGCTGTAAACGTAATGGTTATCACAAAAGCGATAAACCGAAGCATCCGAGTAGCAGTCCCAATAGACCATCTCTGATAATAGTCATCCGCGGAAGAAAAGAAGTCGAAGAAAGCTGTTGGAGCGCTCACCACGGACGGACTCCCATCTACAATGGCCAGAATCCGACCTCCCACCAATTTGGAAACGGCCGTATCTGGACGCTCCGTCATTAAGAATTGCGGAAATAATGAATTAGGAAAATCATCGATATACTGAGAGAACATGTTGCCATCGTAGACGGCATCAATCTCAATTCCACGAATACGCCGAACAAATTCATTAACCAGATCCATATTCGCAATCCCTTTGATATACAGAACAAATACGACGGTTTTGGTGACTTCACCGACTTCTAGCTTGATCACTTTTAGATGAGAGCTCTTTACCCTTCTTCGCACTAACGAAAGATTCGTACCCGCTGTTTCCGTAAACGCATCATGCGGCCCCGTAATAACGGTCTCGGTCTCGGACTGTTGCACACTCCTAGCTTCAGGGCCATAAACAAAGAACAAATATATCTTCTCGTTATGAAAAATAGCCACTTGCCCAGACAGTATCCCAATGACAATTTCCTTAGGGTCATCCGATTCTTCAAATTGTGACTGCTCCAAAATGTGGCTTAAATCATCCGTTTGCACATTCGATAATGGATCCATGACTTCCCGAGACAATTGAGTGTGATCAATCATATGGGGAATATAAATAATATCAACTTGGACGCTAGGTATGTTTCGATGAAATACATCAATACAATCTTCAAATTGCTCCAGAATATGAGCTAAAGAAACCGACTCATTCGTATTGGCAGGCTCCGTTAACACAGGTATCTCAAATCGTGTAGGCTCTCGATCTACTTGCCGCGAGAAAGAAAACAATAAACGATCCCATATGGCCACGCACGATCCCCTCCTGCTAGAGCTTTCCATTATTCTGAGCAGTTACGCTTAAAATATTCCATTTCGCCCAAAAGTTGCGCTTAGGCGCGTATCTTGACACGAAACCAAATGGTTTCGTATAATGAGACATGTAACCAAACGGTTTCGCGTTGGCGAGTCCGATGTAAAAGTGATTTTGCGGGAAAACTAAGGGTAAGAGTAAATAATAACACTAAACACTGGAGGTTTTTAACAATGGAAAATCAAATGCAATCCCTACCTGATATTAAACAAACACTTGTTTTTAACGCACCTATACAAAAAGTGTGGAACGCTGTATCCACTTCTGAAGGCATCGCGGTTTGGTTCATGCCGAATAATTTCATGCCAGAAATCGGCTATGAATTCCATTTGGAAGCTGGCCCTTTCGGCAAATCCCCTTGTAAGGTTACAGAATTAGATCCCCCCAATCGCCTAAGCTTCTCTTGGGGCAAGGATTGGTTCTTATCTTTTGAATTGACCGAGTTAGATGGCAAAACACAGTTCACCCTCACCCATGGCGGCTGGGATATCGACAAAGTTACCGAATTCGGTCAACCGCATGATACGGTTCGCGATACGATGTCACAAGGCTGGGCAGGCATCGTCCAAAGGCTATCTGCTTACATCGAGGCTTAATATGGCCATTCCCGCGCAAAAGCATGACGTCTTCCAGGCCATAGCCGACCCCACGCGACGACATCTGCTGCAGCTTCTGGGTGATCAGGAAATGCCTGTCACTGTCATCTCAGGCCATTTTCCCATGAGCCGTACAGCGGTATCGAAGCATCTTCGTATTCTCGCCGAGGCCGGCTTAGTAAAAGAACGCAAAGTCGGCCGCGAGACCCGTTACCGATTGGAGGCCGAGCCACTGATGGAGCTCAAACGTTGGCTTTCCTTTTACGAGCGCTATTGGGAAAATAAACTCCATGTGCTCAAACGTTTCGTTGAGCAGGATGATGATGCAGCTGAGCTCACATTCACTCCACTTGAAGTGGTGGATCCAGAGAAATAGATCTTGCGAGAAGAGTCTCCGTTTGGGGAGGCTCTTTTGTGTTATGTGCCGTTGAGGTGGAGGTGGCTAGGGCGGCGGCGACTGACGGGATATGAGAGAGCGGTGGCCACCTACCGTGAGGGGCTGAGATGGGCCGAAAGCGAAGGAATACAGGCAGAGACCGATGGAGAGTTGCGGCGATCGATCGAATGGAATGGGCTATTGCAGGTCGCGATGAGCTGCGAGAATGAAATAAATGGAAAAACTCCAGTTAATTATGGCGTTTTCATTTGAAATCGCCAAATAGATGGAAATTATGTAGTTAATTCGAGGGGATTCGGCATATAGACCAAAAATTGAAGGGATTAGCTGTAGGAAATCCAGTTATTCGTTTAAAAAGACATTCCCCCTTCAAATTAGCGGGAGAAAATCCAGTTATTTGCACCAACCTCCCTCGGCGTGCGGATAGAGGCGCTCAGTTGGCCTTAGGGTGGGATCACTTTCACTTTCACTTTCACTTTCACTTTCACTTTCACTTTCACTTTCACTCTTACTCTCACTAAACTACGCTACACTCTACTCTACTCTACTCCAGTTCCCCCTCTCCCCTCACGGCACGTCAACTAGCTTCACTTCACTTCACTTCACTTCACTTCACTTCACTTCACCTCTACTCTAATCTACTCAACTCACTTCATCTAACAGCTTCCCCCCACTTCACTTCCCCACTCTCATCCTCATCCCTCACCCACACGCTTAACTCCTCCCCCTCCAACAAACTAACAAAAAGTAATTTACTTACTTGACGCAGAAGAATCAAAAGCGTATCATTAGTTACATAAAGTAATTAAATATATTTAAGTACATTAAACATATAAAAGGAGATGTTTTTCCATGATTTCACCGATTTTTGTGGGGCACGGTTCACCGATGATGGCGCTGCAGGATACTGCTTGTACGCAATTTTTACTCGAGTACGGTAAAAAGCTGTCACCCAAAGCCATCGTTATTTTCACCGCGCATTGGGAAACCGAAGTACTTACCATTTCCTCCACAAATGATGTATATGAAACCATCTATGATTTCCGCGGCTTTCCTGATGAGCTTTTCCAATTAAAATACCCAGCCAAAGGGGATGCCACACTGGCACAATCGATCGCGGAGCGCTTTCAAGCGAAGGGTATTCCTGTTCAGCTTGATCGTACACGCGGCCTAGACCACGGCTCATGGGTACCATTGTTACGGATGTTCCCTACACCTGAAGTTCCTGTCATTCAAATTTCGGTGAATCCGTATTTGCCACCTGCCGAGCAGTACCGAATCGGCGAAGCTCTGCGTGGCCTGGATCAGGAAGACATCCTGATCATTGGCAGCGGCGCCACCGTGCATAACCTGCGCGCGTTGAACTGGAATGCGACCGAGCCGGATGCTTGGGCGGTCGCTTTTGACGATTGGCTTGCCGCCAATATGCAAGCTAAGAATCTAGATGCGTTGTTCAACTACGCCACGGAAGCCCCTAATGCGAAGATGGCCGTGCCGCGCCCTGAGCATTTCATCCCGCTCTACATCGCGATGGGGAGCGGTGATCCTGAGCGGCCAGTCCAGATCATCCACCGCAGCTACGAGGTTGGATCGCTGAGCTATTTGGCCGTTTCATTCTAAGTAGCGCTGCATGCATGACTACCCGCATGAAATTGGTTAGGTTGCACATGCTAACATAACCAATTTCAACAAACAGAGGTGCTCAGGCATTGACATGGACGACTCGCATCATTCAAATCTTATTGGCAGCAGCGTTTGTCATGTTCGGGATTTTGAAGCTGTCCACCCATGAGCTGCAAATGGAAGTCTTCACATCGACCTACGGGTACAGTGTAGGTTTCATGTATATCGTCGGCGCCGTCGAACTCGTCGCAGGAGCCGGGCTCATCATCGGCCTTTGGCACCCGCGGATTAGCCTGCTCTCCGCTGGTGTTATCGCCATGATTATGGCGAGCGCAATGCTGACCCATATCCGCTCCCACGAGGGGATGCGGACATCGATACCGCTGCTGATCTTCCTCGCGATGGCGATATTCCTCGTTATCCGAAGCTCGCGCGGACAGGAGCGAGCGAGGGCCTAAGCGGCGCCACCAAGTAAAAAAGCGTGCGAGCCTATGGCCCGCACGCTTTTAAATTCCCTTTAACCATCCCATAATTGCATCTACCGCTTCCTTATATCTCTGTCCTACAAGCACGCCAGTATGCGTGGTATGCCAAAGCCCTCTATACTCAGCACGAAGATGCTCCGCGGTCACCCTACCCCGGCGATCTTGACGGTTTCAGCCACCTTCTCACTCAAGATTCCTCCCATGCTAAATCCGATAAGAATCGGAGGAGCACCACACTCAGCAATAGCCTCATGAATATCCTCCAAATAATCCTCGAAAGTTATACGAGTCATATCTAGTTGCCTACTTTTATAGTGACTTCTCAAGTTCATGACATAGCATTCCCAACCTTCGTCGATGAAGTGAAGTATATACTTGCTCCACATCCAACTTCCTGTAAAGGCGCATGTATGAAAAGCAAAGGAGGCTTTTGTGTTTATATCAAACTATTCACGCAAAAAAATTTATAAGTTACTATAAATCTTTTTTAAAATATGAAGCAGCTCTTCTTTTTCATGATCAGAAATGTTCAAGTAAAACGCGTCTATCATCTCTTGGGATATCGATTCAAAGATTGGTTGCAAGTCACTGCCCTTTTCACCGACTCCGCACAAAAAAAGAGACCCACAGCAACGGGCCGCAGGTCTAAGGTATATATATTAAAAGGGGGTCGAATTTCATTATAGGCTCCGAACCTTAAAGCGAGATGAAATTCAGATGTCATTTGCGTGACAATTGATTCCTCATTTGTTACATCCTGCACCTATCCTATTTCCACGGCTTACTTCGCTTTGATTGGAATATAAATATCCATCTCCACTAGTTCATGCAGGTTCGCATGACAGCGCTCATCGTAGTATTCGAACTCGGCACTCCCCGCATGCTCGTACCCTGAATGAGGAAACCATTCCGTGAAAATCGTCTGCCACGTACTTTGAATCGAAGCCACAAACTGCTCTTGCTTCACCTTCGGTGTCGTGAATACAGCGTAATTCGCCTCTGGAAACTCGCGACATACCATATTTTCAGGAACGTCCTCGAAGCTCGTTGCCTCCATCCCAATGATGTAAGTCAAATCCCCGCTCTCCAAGTTGAAATCCGCACAAACTCCAATCTCAACGGGCACCCCTGTGTGAACACGGTTCGGAATATGTTGCCCTAACCCTTCTTGCATGTACGTCTGCCAGAACAACGGGATATCTCGGTGATTCTGCCCCTCCTTGCAGGAAGTCTTCAATTCATATCCAATTAGTTTAAAACTAGGTTTCGTTTTCAATGCGTAATCCATACGTATTCCTCCTAAATAGGGATTAAATTTCCGATCCAGCACATTCACTTTGGGATAGTTAGGCGGTCGTATGCCTTGCTTGCGATAGGCAAGCGGCGTACGTTCAAACACCTTTTTGAATGCCCTAGAGAAATTCTCCGGGGACCCAAAGCCATTGTCGAGGGCGATATCGATCAACTTCTGTTCGGTGTGTGCGATTTGAAAAGCGGCTCTCGCTAATCTCCTTTTGCGCACATACTCCATCACCGCGTCGCCTACCATCGTTTGAAAAACCCGATGAAAATGAAAGGCAGAGAAACAGGCGACCTCGGCTAAGCATTCAACAGACAGCGGACCCGACAGATGCTCCTCAATATGATCCAGCGTCCTCTGAATCCGCGTCTCATAATTGGTGTCCATCGTCTGCCCCCTTCAACTTCCTAACCTCAGTTTACGTCATTCGGAACTACGCTTCTTGATATTTCTTGCTCCTTATTTCCAACTTCCTTTGGAAGCAACGGAATACGTCTTGTATTGATTCTTCCCCTTAATTTCAAGAAGATTCAACTGCAGGCCGTAGGCACAACCGCCATCGATCCCGATTTTGTCCGTATCAAACCACACTTCCGCTTTCCCATGAATATCCTTCGTCGTCGTATGTCCAAATACAACAATCTTCTTCACAACTGTTTTCTGTTGCACAAACGGTGCACGAATCCAAATAAAGTCCCGCTCCGGCTGTGTTTTCCAATCTGCATAAGCGGGATTCAGCCMGGCATGGACAAAAATATGCGTGTCATTCTCGTAATAAAGCGGCAGCTCACGTAAAAAGGCCAGATGCTCACTGCAATTCGCCCGAATGCGCTCTTTCGCTGTTTTCAAATCAAAATCCCTAACTCCGCTAAAGCTTTGGAACGTCTGGATGCCCCCATGCTCAAAAAACTTCATTTCCGTCAAGTCATCGGTACCGCCCATCACTTCCAAAAAGCGCTGATCATGATTTCCTTTGAGGGCAATCGCACCCTTCTCACGCACAAGGAACATCACATGCTCCACAGTCTCCCGACTCGCTGGTCCCCGGTCTACATAATCTCCCAGCAAAATAAGCTGGTCCTCGTCCGCATTAAACTTTGCTTTATCTAGTAATTCCTTAAATTCATCCGCACAGCCGTGGATATCGCTGACAGCTAGCAATCGTTTCATAGACGGTTCCCCCCTGATGATGTTCTCTCTTGTCAAACTCCCATGTATATGAAACTTATTTTAGCATATTTCGTCACTTGCGAGCTTCCTTAATTATGGAAATCCTTGTGGAAGCAGGAAAAAGGACGCCCTGAGCGGACGTCCTGCAACTAGAAATTAATTGATAAATTGAACAAATTGTAAGAATCTCTTCAGCATGACCGCGGCTTCCGCTCTAGTCGCTGAAGCTGCCGGGACAAATTCCGTTTCGGTTACGCCGTTTACAATACCAGCGCTTACCGCCTCAGCTACGGCATTTTGGGACCACGTACTCAAGCTCTTACTATCCGTAAATTTGACTAATTGCTTAAGGTCAACAGCAACTGATTTCCCGGCAAATGTCATCGCTCGCGTGATCATGACCGCCATCTGCTCTCTCGTGATTCTTTCATTCGGTCTGAATGTGTTATCTTCAAAGCCCTCAATTAATCCAGCTTTTGCCGATGCGCCTGCCGTCCCCGCAAACCAACTGTTAGCAGGTACATCCGTGAAACGTGTTGATCCCTCTTCTTTTAAGCCAAGTGATCTAACCAGTAGGGCCGCAAATTCGGCACGCGTAACGTGATTGTTAGGTCCAAAAGTCGTTTCCGAAGTACCCTTGATCACTAATTTGGAAGCCAACAATTCGATCTCATTCTTCGCCCAATGTCCTTTTACGTCATCGAAAGTCTTCGAAGATTGAACAACGGTGTAGATACTGTTACCCTGACGTTTGATTGTAACCTCTGCCTTGCCATTTACGGTTGTTACTACCACTGGAACGAAAGACATCTCTCCGGTTTCCGGGTTGAACAATACCGCAGTTAGTTGATTGGCATCTACTGTTTTAACCAACGTAATCGTTCTTGGCACGTACGTATTCCCGAAATTGTCTACCGTTACAGTCTTCCCATTGGCTTCCGCGGTAATCGTGAAATCAACTGCGCCAGAAAGCAGCGTTAATCCAGCTTGTTTCGCCTTAGCGTTAATTAGTTCAGCCGTAGGGCCCGTTACTTTTTCAATCGTGATATTAATTTTCACGTTGCTTTCATCAGTACCAAGCGCTGTCGCTATATTCGCAAGTTCCAACGATTTGGCAGGGAGATCGTAAGTAACCTCATTACTTTTAATGGACAACACTGCATCTGGCGCGTTTTTCAGACCTGCCGATAAGGCGTTAGCATCCATCTGAACTTTAGCAGTCCCTTCCGTGCTATTGACATCAATCGTAATCTTTTGCTTGTTGGATTCATTCAATTTGAGTGCATCAAATGCTTTCCCCAATGTGCCGCCATCTACCGTAACGACCGCAACAATTTTCCCATTAATCGTTTGATTCACTGGGGCGATTGATACTTGTACGCCGCCATCAATGATTGTTGGAGCAGCTGGTGCTGAACCCCCAGAACCTCCAGGTGAATTATCAGTCGATGCTTGAGGTGCAATAAATTGAAGGAAGCTTCCTCTAATTATGTTTCCTTCTGCATTTCTTTGATATGGCAGGGATGCTGTCAAACTTACAAAATTAGCATTTGAAAGGGATACACCTGATCGATTAGCTGAGACTGTACCATTAAACATATAGTTATTGTCTGATTTTAGTTCTGCTGGAAAACTGTCTTTAGAAGCATAATCCTTTTGATAGGATACAAATCCACTTAGGCTAAAGTAGGATGGTTTATCTGCATACGGTTGGAAGTATAAGTTTCCTCTCGCATTGTTAAAGCCAATATTGTTTTCAGCTATAACGCCTGGATTGCTATTATTCGTAAATCCATATGCACCGTTACCAAATGCCATGCTGTTACGGATGATATGGTTGACACGAATGCCTTCACCACCCAGTTTAAAGCCGTTTTTATCACCATCGCCTACACGATTGTTCGTCAAAGTACCATTGTTATAAGCGATACTGTCTTCAATGATCACGGCGCCAATAGCACCTGTACCTGCTTTCGTGTATAAATCCCAACCGTCATCAATATTGTTATGGGCAATGTCACCTCTGAAAATATTGCCTGTGCCCGATGTTAATTTGGCAGCAAAGCCATCCGCATTGTTATTCGAGGGATCCACATTATCAAACGATTCACAATTTAGAATGAGATTGTTGGAAGGCCACAGCGATTTATTGGACTCCGTCACATCTGTGCGGCTTATTTGGAGGCCTGTATCTCCATTGTCATAAAATCTGCTGCTTTCCACGATATTGTTGCTGCCGCCAACTGTAAAGCCTTTGGTATTTGCTGCTGACCGAGTAAAATCAATACCCTTTACTTGCCAGTAATTACCACTCAGCACAACGCCTTCTGATCTTTTGTCAAAATCGATAATAGGCTTGGCACCTGGGGCCGCGACCAAATATTTCATCGCATCCACCCTACCGTCATTGCCTTTCTTGATATCCAGTTTAGCGGTGCGTACATATCGTCCATCCTGCAGGATGATTTTTTGACCTGCCCGGACATAATCAATCGCAGTGTCCAAATCAAGCGGGCTATCGATGGTACCTTTTCCGCTACTAGTCGCTGTTATCGATACATAGATGTCACCGTTATCTACATAAGTTTTCATATCGACCGTATGATTTTTGACGATTTTATTATAGCTAGTCAGATACTGCGTATCGTCTGGCACGAAAGTTGCTGTAAAGTTGGTATACGTATTTGCAGTAACCGTGCTATTTATAGAAACCAGCTTACCCGCTTCCATAACTGCATTTTGTTCGATGACGTTGGGTCCTTGTTTAATCGTAACTTTCCCGTTCACATTGGATAACAAGCCTAAGGTATATGCAGTTACAGAAGTTCGTGTTAGACCTACAAAGTTAACATCGGGCACGACAGGCTGTGGAGATGGTGCTTGCATAGGTGTATCCGTATCCGCAGAGGTAACTTTCAGCTCCATATTGCTTACTACAATCGTTGCAAGTCTAGCCGTATAGAAACCTACATACATCTTAACGCCATCTTGAATTGTCATAATATCCGGTGCATAGATTTCAGCACTTGTCCCGTTATTTAATCTGCCAGTGAATCCGTTGTTCGATTTGATTAACGTGAGCTTATAATTGGTTGCCGTATTGCTTGCCGCAGGTCTAACCGAGCTGAGCATACTGCTTTGAATACCTTTACTGCCTGCCCCATCCGGCGTAGTAACACCTGTTCTAACGAACAATTGTGTACCATTTGGCAAAGTCGTTCCTCCGCTGTAACCACCAATTGCCGCAATGTTGGACGCAAATACCGTAGAATCACCCTGCGTACCGATAGCATCTCTAGCCATAATTCCGAACGATTCTTGACCATCCTGTGGCTCTTTGGCATACGCTTCAACCTTGATATCTGCCGACAATTCAAAGTTATCCTTCCTTGCATCCAACTCCGTGTAGTAGAAAGTTATGCCGTCATGGTCGCCGGTCACTTTACCGCCGCCTTCCAGCGCTTCAAGCTTTACCGAACCATTTGCGTTTACCGTTACTTTATTATTCGTACTCGATGTGGATTGTCCAAAACGAATCGATTTCCACTCATACGTTTTATTCTCAACTACTGTTACTTTAAGGATGGTCTGAGGGATTGCAGCATTATTCGGAACGATAACGATGTCGTACACGCCTGGTGTCGTTTTATCGAAAGCGTTGGTATTAACCGTATACTGAGCATCTGGCAGTTCCTCTAGCTTACTGCTGTAAACCGCCGATACAACCATACCTGCTTTATCAAAATCTTCACCAATCGCATACGTCGTTCTAGGATATATCGTTACTTGGCTGCCAATGATTTCTTGTGGCCAAACAGTAATCGTAAATGGAGCTGTCGGTGTCCCTTTACTAGTAGAGACCTGTAATGTCTTCGTGCCTGCTGTACTCATGTCTGCAGGAGTAATGGCAAATTCGCTTTTCAAAAGCTTCATTTCCGTATTATCACTGTACTTCGCGTACACGACAATGCCGTCTTGAACGAATTTGTCGCCAACAAAATATTCCCGCTTTACTGGCAACTCTCTAACTTCTAGACCTGTCAAATGCGCATTGTTAACCATCACATTTAGCGTGGTATAGGTAGACGAAGTGACGGTGGAACTCACTGTTACCGTTTTAGTGCCAGGTGTTGCAGTTGGTTTGAATGTATATGTTGCATTCGTTACACTTACATCAGCTTCTGGAGAAATAGATAATGCATACTGACTACTTGCCATCTCTACCCAATTACTACCATAATTGTATTGTCCTAACACGGTCAGACCCTGAGGTTCAAAGGCTTCACCAGGGTAATAGTCCGTCTTGGCAGGCTGATATTTAATGTCTATCCCGGTTACGATTAAAGGCTGAAAGGTTAACGGAATAGATGCCGTTTTCCCGTTAAAATTTACAGTAATGAAACTAGGTTCCGCTTTCGTATTATTAAATCCAGAGACAATATAGTCGCTCGTCGACAGCTCTTTCTCAACATTCCCCTCATAGACAGCCGTAACTTTTAATCCTGTTAAATCAAGGCTGTCACTAACGTAATAATCTTTTTTCATGGCGTCAGCATCCACTTTTAGGCTAAGAGGGGCTCTTGTGTCCTTGGTGAAGGTTACATCACGGTAGGTAACCGTTGTGTTCCTGGACGAATAGAGACCTGCGTAAGCAATATCTCCTGTAAAATCATTAATGACCTTCGTTTCGTTACCAATTCTCAACGCATAAGCATTTCCTGATTTTTTGATACTTATCTCATATTCAATCCCTTGGTTGGGTGGAGTAGCGGTATATGTAGCGATTTTTTTCGTAGGATTAGATGTATTATTGAATGTTCCTTGTTTGTAGAAAGCTTCCATTTTTTGATCTAGTGCGCCCAAAGCGATGTAATCACCTGTATATCCCGATTGCGTTTTATTGTCGGTCATAACATTACTGCGCATCATGATACCGAATGAAATTTGGCTATTGGTCGCCCCCCAAGCATCTACAGTCGCTTTAGCCGACAATTCAAAGTTCTCATTGGGATTAATGTCTCTAAAATAATAAGCAATCCCTTCCGATGGGTTGGAGCTACTCGAACCAGTGGCAATTTTCCCCTTGTTGCTATTGACACCTATTGTAACGCTTTTATCCGCCTTTTCACTGATGCTAAAATTGGTCGATGTCGGATCTCCCCCAAGATCACCGAACACTCTTCCCTTCCAGTCACTTTCGCTTGGAATAGAAACCATAGGTAGTGGATCCGCTGCAAGCGCAGTAATCGGAAGCATCGAACACATTAGAATTACTGTCATTAGGAAAGCCAATAAACGTTTTTGTTTTTTCAAGTCACATATCTCCTTTGAATTGGATTGCGAGAAGTGCTGATTCTGTGTCTTTGGGTCTAAGGTGTATGTATCTTGAAGTAGAACTTACGAGGAATATTTTTGTATGCGTTTTCATTTCAAAGTGAAATAATATCGCTCACCACAGCAACTCGGATAGAAGGACGCCGTCAGGCGCCCTTTTCCTCCAAATCTCACGCTCGAGAACGAACCGTCTCTTTCTCTTCTTCCAGATAGCCAGTCTCCATCGACTGCCTTCCCGAGAAGAATACATCCTCCGAACGAGTCACACGCGCAACCGGCGTCGCGGCATGTTTCCCCTTCATCGTAAGCGAATGAACATCGACGCCACGCCCATCTTCCAAACAAAGAGCAGGACCCTGACGCGTTTCGATCCGCACATGATGAAGCTCCAAATCCGCTACATGCTTGCACAGCATGCCGTCGCCAGCCATGATTAACTTCTCGCGCACCATGTCCGGCTCATCTCCCTGCTCCGCAGGATCCGTCGTCATCTCGATGTGTACATGCGATAACTGCACGTCACGAATCGGCATTTCTGGCAGTCCATAGAGGAAGCCAGCAGCAGCACGAGTCCGCTTCGCGGTTACTTGATGTATCCGAATATGTTCAATCACAGGTGTGCATTCCGTTACGGGAACGGCATCTGGACTGCTGATCAATGGGTCGCTTTCGTCAACGCCGTGCCGATAGAACGAGTTAATCGTTATCGGACAGAACACATCTTCCATATAAATATTGCTGACCAAAATATTCTTGATGTACCCACCGCGGGCACGGTTCGTTTTCATCCGTATGCCACGATCAGTCCCTGTGAAAATACAATTGGAAATAACCACATTCCGAATACCGCCAGCCATCTCGCTGCCGAGCACGACACCGCCATGTCCTCTTAACATCGTACAGTTGGTAATTACGATATTCTCGGAAGGCTTGCCCACCCGTCGGCCATCTTCATCGATGCCGGATTTGATGCACAAACAATCATCGCCAACATCGAAGAAGCAATCGGAAATACGTACATTTTGGCAAGAGTCGATATCCAGTCCATCCCCATTAGGCGTATCATTCGGGTTCTTAATCGAAACCCCGTGAAGCTGAACATCCGAGCAATAGACGAGATGTGTATTCCAGAAAGGGGAGTTCTGCAAGGTTATGCCTTCGAGCCTAACGCCTTCACAATCCATCAATTGCAGCAGCGGCGGCCTTAGAAATTGGGAGGCCCACTCCACAATATTGCTCTTCACCGTTTCCAGCAAAGCCCGATTCTTCGCCTTGAGCTCTTGCGTTTTCGCCGAATTCACTGTACCGCCATTGCGAATCTCACGATACACTTGCCACCAAGATCTGCCTTGCCCATCAATGATGCCATCACCTTTGATCGATACCTTCTTCAAGCCTCTCCCATAAATGAGCGGGGAGTACCCGTAGCATTCGTAGCCTGACCAGCGCGTCTGTACGAGGGGGTACTTGTCGAACTCGCTGGTAAACATCAGCTTCGAGCCCGTCTCAAGCTCCAACGTCATGTAACTGCGCAGCTCAATCCTGCCCGTGAGATACGTACCCGCTGGGACGAATACCGTTCCGCCGCCATGTAGCGTGCAGGCTTCAATTGCTGCCGCGATCGCTTGCGTGTTGTCGGTTTCGCCATCACCAACAGCGCCGAACGTCGTTATGTTATATATCGCCATAGGTCGCTCCTTCGGATCCTTACTTGTTCAATGCTTCAACTTCAACGCACGCGATGACAAAAGCTCCCACACCATGCAGATCATTCTCACTCGTTGGACGCGTTACTTAGTTCTCATAGTCACCCGCAGATGTTCCAATACAAATCAGCGGCAAAATAACTCTTCCTTGCTCATCAAATTTTAACGTGCGCAGCAAGCCTTCATACCCTTTCACCGCTGCTGCCGCACATTCATGGTCAACAACCCCAAGATTCACGGCTTTGGCGATCGTGTAGACGAACAGACTTGTACAGGAGCTTTCCAGCCAGTTATCTGGTTGATCGCCTTTGTCGATCACCTGATACCAGAGGCCGCTTTCCGCATCCTGGTAGCGGATCAACGCATGCACGAAGTCGTGCAGCGAGCTGACTAGCGCTGCGCGCCCAGGCTCGTCTGCCCGGCAACTCGTCGAGGAATTGTGAGACGGCTAGGCCGTACCAGCCAAGCGAACGCCCCCAGAATTCCGGCGAGCAGCCGGTTTCGGGGTTCGCCTTTCAATTGTTTTCCAACACGTTGAACATCGACCCTTTGGTCAGAGGTGGCGCTTTCTTACCAGCTAACTGATAACAAACCGAACGAATCAACAATGCCTGTGTGCCAGCGTTCATATCGCCTTCCACTTCGCCGCCCCCGAGATGGACTGCCTTCGGCATGCCGGGGTAGTATTCGCCCTCCTTCACTTGCGCCACGTTAGGCGCTGTTGGCGAGTGGGCTAGTTCACGAGAAAAACCGCCGTCTGCACGAAGCAGGCGCTTCATATTCGATAATGTAATCGCGATGATCTCTTGCAAATCTTCCGCCGGAATAGGTAACTTCATATACGACAGTAAGTGAATCGGATTACGTATATAGCACATATCAACCGCTTCCTCATGCCGTAGGGCATAGAGGATACTTTGGTAAATTCGTTCCTCTCTTGGCAGCGGCACGTTGAAATGGTCATAGAAAATGTGCAGCTTAAACGTGCCTGAAATCCGCACATAATAGGACCCTTCCCCCCATAAACCGGTAAAAGGATCCTGTTCATTGGCGAAGAAATTGAATGCGGTTTGGGCAAACTCAGCTCGGCGGCTCGCTGGCTCTACTTGTTTCACATACACGCTTGAGGTCGAAAGGCGATCACAGCCTCGCCAGCTGTTCGTTAGCTCAACTGACTTCAGCCACGTGAGGTAGTCTTCCGGTGAGGACATATACGATGGTGCTTGCTTGGCCTCGTATGGCAGTGCATGAAGCGGCTGCCCGCCAAGCTTGCGCAACGCATTCAAGCTGTAGGAAATAGCGCGGGCAACCATCACTTCATCTTCACGCATCAGTGGATTATCATCATAGAAGTAGCCTGACGATGCCTCTTGCTTGCTTTGAAAGAAACGGATATACCCGTGCTTCATGTCTGTGGACATGGTGTTTAACCAATCGCAGCGCTCCAAAATGTTCAACGCTTGCGCGGAGGATTCAATGTCTGGAGCGCCGCCCAGCATCCGTCTGGAGCTTGCGGCGTAGTAGAACCCGCCGCTTTCTGCATCCATTTGTCCACTAAGCCACGCTCCAAAACCATCAAACAATTGATCCATCTCGGCAAGTAATTTACTGATCTCCGCACTTTGGTCTTGATTTTGTTTCTTATCTTGTTGATCTTGGCTCTGGTTTTTTAAATCTGTCATGTGCATTTCCCCACTTATGTGTTGTGCCGTCTTTACCATTCACCGACTATCCCTTGATGGATCCAATCATGGCACCCTTAGCAAAATGCTTCTGCAAGAACGGATACACTAATAGAATCGGAAGTGTCGCTACGACGATTACTGCCATTTTGATCGACTGGGCAGGTGGCGGTGCCACGCTGTCCAAGTCCGAGCTTACGTCCATACCGCTGGCAAGGACGACAATTTGGCGAAGCAAAACCTGAATCGGCCATTTAGCACTTTCATTGATATAGAGAATCGCGCTCATATACGTGTTCCAATACGTTACCGCGTAGAACAATGAAATCGTTGCAATCGCTGGCATCGACAACGGCAGCACGATACGGAACAAGATACCGAAGTCGCTGCATCCATCAATTTTTGCCGACTCCTCCAGTCCTTCAGGGATGTTCTGGAAGAAGTTTTTCAAAATAATTAAGTTAAATGCACTGATCGCTGTTGGCAGAATCAACGCCGCATAGGTGTCGATCATGCCAAGCTCCTTCACGACCAGGAACGTCGGAATCAACCCGCCGTGGAACAACATGGTGAATACAACGAGGAACATAATCACTTTACGACCATCCACATCTCTGCGTGCCAAGCCGTAAGCCATCAACGCTGTGATGAACATACTAATCACAGTGCCGATAAGCGTCGTCCCAATCGAGACCGCCATCGCTTTAAATATCGTATTCGTTGAAAATATAAATCGATAAGCCTCGATACTCCAATCCGTCGGAATGAGGACGAATTTCTTCGCCGCCATTTCCGCACTCGTCGTGAAGGAACCTGCCACCACGTGCACGAAGGGGATGATCGTAACCAATCCGATAATGGTTAATAACAAATAGTTGATGATACCGAACGTTCTGCCGGCAATTGTTTTATCTTCTACCACGACTTTCAACCTCCTAGCTGCTTACACTCTACACAAGCCTAGTAAACGCCTTCTTCGCCCATTTTCTTCGCAATCCGATTCACAATCATCACCAGAACAAGTCCAATAAAGGATTTGAACAAACCAATGGCTGCGCTGTAGCTGAATTGCCCTTGTTTCAAACCTGCTGTATATACATAAGTATCAATGATCTCAGCAACTTCTCGGTTCATGGAGTTAAGAAGCAAATACACATGTTCAAAACCGAGCTCGAGAACCGCACCAATTTTCAAAATTAGTAAAACAATAATGACACTTCGGATCGCCGGCAGCGTAATGTGCCACACTTGTCTAAGACGTCCTGCGCCATCCATACGAGCAGCTTCATACAATCCGGGGTCAATGGAGGCAATCGCCGCCAAATAAATGATCGTTCCCCAACCTGCTTCACGCCAAATCACTTGCAGAATATAAATCGGTCTGAACCATTCTGGAGCAAGTAAGAAATTCACCTTTTCAAAGCCGAAATACGTAATCATCTCATTAATAACGCCGCCGTCCATAGTCAGCATAACGAAACTGATGGAGACGATAATGACCCAAGACATAAAGTGAGGCAGGTACACGATTGTTTGAAACACTTTCTTGAAGAGATCCCCTCTAACTTCATTCAGCATGAGCGCCAAGATGATGGGGATTGGGAAATAGAACAAGAGATTCATAACGAACAAGATTAACGTATTGCTCAAAATATTTAAGAAGTCCGGCTCTGTAAACAATCGCTGAAAATGCTCGAGACCGACCCATTCACTCCCTGTAATTCCTTTGAAAGGCTTGTAATTCTGGAAGGAAATGATCAATCCATACATCGGGATGTATTTGAACACGATAAAATACAAAATCCCCGGCATCAACATGACATAAATCCATTTATTTTTCAAAAGACGCCTGCTCAGTTCACTGCTCGACTTCCTTGCGACAACACTTTGCGAAACATTCACTTCTTGCATAGGACTTCTTCCTTTCCTTAAAAGGAGAAGACTGCCGCGGTGCAAGCAGCCCTCTCGCCTTGACTAGTCAGACACTGTGTTGCTGAATTACTTTTTAAGTGCGTTGTATTCTTCGATGATTTTGCTGCCGCCACGACTTTTCCAATCTTCAATCGCTTTATCAAATCCAGCTTTATCCAGTGTTCCGTAAATGTATTTGTTCGTTGCATCCGTGATAACAGCTTGCAATTGAACACCTTTTTCAAGGTTTGTTTTGGAATCTAGCGCTGCAACTGGATCTTGAACAGCGAACTTCAGGTTCGCGATTTTCAATTCATCTGCTTTACCTTGTGCTGGGATCGTTGGAATACCCAAGAATCGGCCAGACGTATCTTCATCACCAATCGCTGCATCTGTGAATGGTTTTACTTCGCGTGTCCATTTTTCTTCATCCAGCTTCTTCGCTTTGTTATCGGTTACGCTGTAGTTCACATCTTTAATGCCCCAGTTCGCCATGTTCGCTACTTCTGGTGTCATCATTTTGTCGAAGTAAGCTAATACTTTACGAAGATCTGCTTCTGTTTTGTTCGCGGATTTCGGGAACAGCACGACATTTGCATAGCCAGGCAGTGCCCATGCTGCGAATTTGCCGTCAGGTCCAGCTACCATACTGTGCACATCGACTACGGCTGTCGGTACGTTTTTGACCAAGTCTTTGTTCAACGTGGAAACGTCCGTCATCGCTCCGATGTACATACCTGCTGTTCCGCTTGTGAACAGTTTTTGTTGATCTGTTTTACTTGTAGCAGCGAAATCTTTGTTGATGTAGCCGCCATCACGCATTTTTTTGAAATAATCCATCGTCGCTACATATTGTGGGAACATGAATTCCGGAGCTAGCTTGCCATCTTTAGTTCCCCAGTTATTCGGCGTGCCCTGCCAAGCAGCAACGGTTTTGAATGCGCCATAGATCAGATCGTTACGATCGGTTAGACCGATGGTGTCTTTTTTACCATTTCCGTCAGGATCGTTTTCCGTAAACGCTTTCGCCATAGCGAACAATTCATCTAGATTAGCAGGAGCTTTCAAACCCAACTTGTCTGCCCAGTCCTTACGGTAGATAAGACCTTGACGAGCAATGTCTACGCCGCGGTACAAGGTATACAATTTGCCATCCACTTTCGTATTGTCATTCGTTGTGGATTTCAATTTGCTAAGGTTAGGGAAGTCTTTCAATAGCGGCCCGATCTCCCAGAATTGACCATCACGGATCGCGGATTTCATTTGAATGAAGGTTGCTTGGTTTTTCAAATACGTTACTTGTGGCAGTGCTCCTGTTGCAAACGTCGTATTCAACTTCTCCTCATACGTGTCTGCTGGGAAGAATTGATACGTCAGCTTCGTGTTCGTCAGCTTCTCTAGTTCTTTTATAATGGTATCTGGTGGCGTTTGTGCCGTATTGAGTGGTGCCATGATGGTAATCGCTGTCGGTGTATTGTCTGTCGGCTTCGGTGCTGTTGTTGTCGTTGCTGCCGTTGTTGATGCTGCAGTTGTTGATGCAGGCGTTTCTTTATCTCCGCATGCTGCCAAAGCAAAGCTGGAAACGAGTAGTACGCTTAGTGGTATCGTAACTAAATTTCTCTTCATATCGGTTTGACCTCCGTGAAAATGTGGTGTGCTACAACTCACACATTACACGGTTCGTGGTGGGTGCCGAAACAATCATTTGCTCATATAACCCACGTCTGACGCGGGATGTGAGATGATGATTATCGGGAGGGAAGATGATTATTGAGGAGGCCATTAAGGCCGCGGGGTTGAGTCTTTTGGCCTAAACGGACAAAAGAAAAAGCCTACCGATTGGTAGACTCGTTATGATATATTTATTAAGTACAATCTCAACTTGTGTGCGGCTCCCTCCGGAAAGGAGGTTGATGCCATGGAAACTTTCCAAACGATAATCGTTATGCTCGCGTTCGGTACGTTTATACTGGCGCTTCTAACATATATCGAAAAACGAAAGTAACCCACTCAGGCTGACTACCTAACCAGTGGGTTACACCTTGCTTATACCTTGGAGGTTGCCCACCAGATTATTGTGCAGGAGACGTGTTGGTAGCACGTCTCTTTTCTATTTATAATCTTATCACGCCTGTTTTATACTAGCAACTTAACTTGTTGCTCTTGACCACTTATCTCAACCAGATTTAGGTGTTTAACTGGAAAACCTCCATCTAAATCCACCGAAACGCGCCCAATTTCTGATTTAGATGGATTTCCTCCATCTAATTTTAAGCCAAATTACTCTTATGGCCAATAGTAGCTCAAATTAACTACCTATTTTCCATCTAATCGCATTTTCCAACGAAATCCGCCAAAATTAGCTGTAGGAAATCCAGTTATTAGCACGATGTCCCAGAGTTTGCAGGTGCGAGACCCAACTACCCCTTTTTCGCAAATGCCTCATTATACTCCGTTATCATCTGATTCCCGCCGCCGCGCTTCCAACGCTCAATTTCTTGTTGAAAAGCCGCTTTATCCAGCTTGCCCAGGATATAATTGTACGTCGCATCGGAGATGATTTTGTACAACTCGACGCCACGTTCGTCGTAGGTCTTCGACTCCATGCCTAATGTCGGATCCTTGACGACATATTTCTCATTATCCAAGCTAAGCGTATCGGCCAGCTGGGACAAAGATTCACTTTCCACAACGGGAATGACGTTCGGGTTGTTCAGATCGGCGATCATCAGCGCATACAACGCGTTGACTTCATTGACACGAATCTTCGACGTCTCTTCGGAGAGCTGGATTTGCCCATTTTTAACCGTATAATGCCGTCCCTCTAGGCCGTACTTCATGAGATTGGCGACATCTTTATCCATCGTCCGATCAAAAAACTGCAGCATCTGCTTCAGTTCCGCCTCGGTTCTTATAGCCTTTTTCGAAAAGAGATATAACGCACTATAGTTCGGAATGGACCAAATATGAAACCCTTGCGGCCCTTCAATATGATTCACCAACGTCAGTCTTGCCTCCGGATTCACTAACTGCGCCTCATCGGAAAGACGCTGCACATCCTGCATACTGCCAATGTACACGCCAGCCGTGCCGCGAATCAGCTTATCTCGCTGTACTTCCTTACTCGTTACGGCAAAATCCGAATTAATCAGCTTCTCATCATAGAGCTTCTTCATGAAATTCATTGCATCGACGTAAGACTGCGTTTCAAACTCCGGTACAAGCTTACCTCCGGAAACACCCCAATTATTCGGTGTCCCAAAATAGGAACTGAGCGTCTTAAAGGAACCGAACACCAAATCATTGCGGTCCGTTAATCCGATCGTATCGTTCTTCCCGTCGCGATCAGGATCGCCATATGTGAACGCTTTTAAAACCTCATAAAGCTCATTTAAATTCGTTGGCTTTTTCAGCTTAAGATTATTCAGCCAATCCTCACGAATAATAATGCCTTGCCGAGAGGACGGGCGCTCGGTATATAAGCCATAGATTTTGCCATCGACAGCCGCTTGTCCCAAAATCTCTTTATTCAGCTTTTTTAAATTCGGATACGCATCCAAATACGGCCCAATATCCCAGAATGCGCCGGAACGGATCGAATTTTTCATCAGCATGTAATCCGTATATTTCACGTAGGTTGCCTTTTTCAACGAGTTCGTCGTAAGGGCCGTATTCATTTTATCCGTGTAGATGCCATCCGGAACCCAATTCAATTCCAGCTTCGTTTGCGTCTTATTCTCAATCGCTTGGACAAGCTCAGGTATGGGCGGATGCGGAAAATGAAGAGGTGCCATAATAGAAATAACAGGCCCTGCGCCTTTATCATTTTCTGCTTTTGGCGTGTTGTCGMTCTGACAGGCACTGATCAACATGATGACAATAAGAACGATACTCATTCGTCCTGTCCACTTAAACCGCTGGCCAACTATTCCACTTCTCATGCTAACTCCTCCTTGCAACAGCTGTGTTTTGGGCGGTAAATATGAGATAATGATTATCCCATGGGCAGATGATTATTGATCTGAACCGCACTCTTGACTACAATACATAGATAGTCTGACGAATGATTCTTTGAACAGATAAGGTGTTGGATGCGATGCGCTCTTTAAGTTTTCTTAGCAAAATGACGATATTCAGCTTCTTGCTTAGTACGCTGCCTGTGATCTTTATCGGCGCTTTCGCCTTCTTTACGTCCTCAAGTGAAATCCAAAAAAATGTAAACGAAGGGAAAATGCAGTTAATCACCCAAATTAACTCCAATGTAGAGCAGAAATTAACCACTGTCAACCATACACTAAATCAGGTCATCAATTCCACTGTTCTCAAAAAAGCCATGGATATGCCGCTGACTGTAACCGATTTCATGATGTACGACGATCTGCGAAGCGAGATTCGGTATATGCAATCTTTTGACACGAGGCTGGAAGATGTTCTCCTGATTAATGCGAAACAGAATTGGATGATCAAAAATTCAGGGCTCTACCGTTTCGACAACTATCCGTTTGCTGATAAATTGATATCCCTGATGAACACGCAAGACAATAGCACGTGGATCCTGAATCCATCCGAGTGGTTTTACACCGAAGAAAATGCGCGAAGCGTGACCTGTGAATATAGTATTTCGCTAGTTAAAAAGCTGCCGACCACAGGACTCGATAAATTCGGCCTCGCTTTAGCTAATATCCCTGCCTGCTCCCTGAAGGATATGATTCAAAGTGATAGCGATCATCCCGATGACATTGTCATCATGGACGAGCACCAGCGAATTGTGATGGATCGGGATCCAGGTCTCATCGGAAAATCAATCGCAGCTGCCGGTCTGACCGACCTGACACACCTTGATGAAGATGAGAGCGGACAGTTCCGCGCCAACATTCACGATAAGCCTTATTCCGTTACGTATTTGCGTTCGAACCTGAACAATTGGACCTACTTATCCTTGACTTCGATTGACAGCTTGACCAAGGAATCAAGCAAAATCGGAACCTATACGATTTATATTTGCGTCCTGATGCTGCTTCTTGCTTTGCTGCTCGCATGGCTCGTTTCGCGTAAAATGTACTCTCCGATCCAGCTTCTTTTGAATCAAATCGGAGGCTTGGTGAGTGGGAATCAGAAGCGCAAAGCGAATGAATTTCAGATGATCAGCGAGCATGTGCATACGTTGTTTCAATCGAAATCGCAGCTCGAAAAAGAAGTCCATCAGCATATCGGCCAGGTACGGACCTTCTTCCTGATCAAAGCTTTTCAGGGGCATATTAAACCGACTGAGCTGCTAGAGAAACTTGCCCAATTCGGTTACACCGACCATATTGCTGCTTGGAAAACGATGTCCGTCATCACCATCCAAATCGACGCCATCGATCACACTCGCTATGAGAAAAAGGACATGGAGCTGCTGCTCTTCGCCGTGCACAACATGATGGAAGAGCTTATCCCTTCGGAGCAGCGCTTAGCGCCGATCCTAATTGACCAGACCATTGTGACCATGATTGGCAGCTCGGACAGCGTCGACAGCGACTTCCGTACGAAGGTGTACAGCCTAACCGAGCAGGTTCAACAGCATATTTATAATTTCCTGAAGCTGCACATTTCGATCGGGATTTCCTTGCCGATTCATGCGTTTACCCAGATGTCGCTAGCCTATAAAGAAGGGCTCGAGGCTTTGAAGCATCGCATCAAGCTCGGCGAGGGCATTATTATCCAGTATGAGAACATCAACTCAGGGAAGCATTACTTGAATTTGAACTATCCCAAGCCTATTGAGAATGAACTGATCGACAGCATTAAGCTAGCCGAAAAGGATAAATCCCGCGAGCTGTTGAAGCAGCTGCTGCATGCTGTTTTCGCGGCGCAGCTCACCCCGCAGGAGTATCAAATTCCGCTAGCGCGGCTGCTCAACAACCTGCTGATGATGATGCAGGAATCCGGCATCGCCTTGAATCAAATTCATCCGAACAAAGGCTCTTTGTTCGAGGAAGTGCTCGGCCTGCACACGACCGCCGAGATCGAGGACTGGTTCTGGACCGAGGTCATCCATCCGCTGATCCGTATTTACCGCGACAGACAGGATGCGCAGTACCACAACATTTCCGAGAAAATTATCGATCTCGTGCAGCACTATTACGACACGGATCTGACACTCGAGGAGTGCGCTTCTCGCTTGCATTACAATGCCAATTATTTGAGCAGCATTTTCCGCAAAGAGACGAACTGCTCCTTCAGCGATTATTTATCGAACTACCGTTTCAATATGGCGAAAAAATGGCTCTCCGAGACCGATATGCCGATCAAGGATATCTCCTCGAAGCTGCGCTACAACAACTCGCAGAATTTCATCCGCTCCTTCCGCAAGCAGGAAGGGCTCACGCCCGGTCAGTATCGGGATAAGCAGAGGGAGGGCTTGCCGCCTAGTACTTAGGGGGAAGAGCTGAGACACCCTCCACCGCTGGAAAAGCAAACAGCCTGCGAAAATGCAAACAGCCTGCGAAGACACCACATGATTGTTGGTGGTTTCGCAGGCTATTGTTCGCCTTGCGGGATGTAGGACAGCCTCGAGGAGGCTTGTCCACATGATCTCCGTTTCTACGCGGTTAAGCGGAAACGACTTGGCTCGAATCGACCGCTGCTTTAAGCGCGGCACGGTTGTCCCACAGGAAGGAGAGCACCTGATTACGCTCATCGAAGAAAAACTCTTCTGCATCCTCATAATCTTTCCCGACGCCATGCACACTGAATCGTTCGTCTTCATAACTCATTAAGGTCCATTGACCTCCACGTTTTTTATCAGCAAAAACAAGGTAAAGCTTCTTCCCTGCTGCGTCCCACTCTGCGAAGTTTGAAAAGTTGTCCAAAATCAAGCTGATGTCCTGTTTATTCTTAATTTGCATGATCTTATCTCCTTTTCGCTTTTTTTAAAATCGTACCCGAGTTTCCGTGAGAAGTTTGTCACACTTTAGGGACGAATTGTAGGAATTTTTGTCGACGGGGATGAATGGGTCTGTGGGAATCGCTGCGTAAGGTGGCTTGGGACTAGCAGTGGCGCTATTTAGCTGGAAAAACTACAGCTAATTTCAGCGGATTCACTGAGAATCTGCGATTAGATGGATTTCCTACAGCTAATTTTCGGCTTTTCGGCGTAGAGGCGGAAAAGAGAGGAAAATAACTGTAGGAAATCCAGTTAAACGTCCCAAGACGTGGATTTCCCACGAATTAGCGGGAGGAAATCCAGTTATTTCTCAAAAAGKGGGCAAAGCGTATCATTGAGCCGCTGAGCTCCCTCAATTTCGATTTTAGCTAGTTGGAAGTGCGCTCGATTAAAGTTGGGGGGAGTTGGAGCCGCGGAGCCCCAAAGAAACAAAAAGCGAATCCCGAAGGATTCGCTCTCCATACAACACGCAACACACAACCTACAGCCCCGCCGCGGCATACACCTTGTCGAAGCCAGCTTTGGACCGCTCGACCAGGCTCTCCGGAGAATCTGTCGGCGCTTCGGCCGTCAGGATCTCCTGCGCCACGGCGCCGGTGTAGCCAATACGCTTCAGGCCTTGCAGGAAGCCTGCCAAATCAATAACACCTTCGCCCGGATACACACGTCCGTTGTCGAGCACTTCCTCAACCGGCACATCCGGTGCATCGTTGATGTGCACATGCACGATCTGATCGACGCGGAGCTTCTCGATATCCGCGACAGTCCCACCGTTCGTGTACCAGTGGTACGAATCGAACAGTAAACCCACGTTGCGCTCACCGATCGCATCGATCCAATCCAACGTTTCATCGATGGTCCAGATGAACGGGTTCTGCCACCGTGTCCGCAGATGATGCGGACCGACGAACTCCAGCCCTAGGCGAATGCCGTAGGCGCCTAGGATTTGGGCGCACGTGCGCAATCTGCGCGTCGCGAGCGCCATGAAGTGCGCTGCCCCGAGGTCTGTCGAGGGCAGCACATACGTGCAGCAGCTCGTGCAGCCGAGCGCTGCTGCCGCTTCCGCGGCTTGGGCTAGCTTCGGCAGCCCCTCGCGGAACACCTCTTCCGTGGAACGCCATTCCACGGGCAAACCAATGGACCCGACAACGAGTCCATTCTTCTCTAATAACTCACGAGCACCAGCTGCGGTGTGAGCTTCTACAAGGCTCAAAGCGTCGATGTCGACCGCTTGGAAGCCATATTTTGCCGCTAACTCGATGAACTGCTCGTTGCTCTCGATCTTGCCAAGCCCTGCTCTCGTTAACCCTCTAAGCATCGGATAATCCCTCCAAATGGTTGCTGCAATACGCTTTCTTAGTCTGTTCTCCACGCTGTCCGTTCTATATTCACTCTGTTCCGCTTACTTCGCTCTATCCGCGACTACTCCCAGTTCAATTTCACTTCACTACCTGTACGCGAAGATTCATAGATTGCATCGAGAATCAAATTGTTCGTATAACCGGAAAGTGCCGATGTAATCGGCTGTTTGCCTTCACGAATACAATCTAGGAAATGTAGGCTAAGACGTAGGCGCTCGCCTTCATCATTCTCAGGCTTTTTCAATTCAGTCTCGATTGCACGGTTGAATTTCTCTGTCAGCAATTTACCCGTAGGTCCCTTGTAGCTAGCTCCGCCATCCGCGCCCATGAGGTGTACGAAAGGCGTGTTGTCTGTGTCCATATGAACCGCCCAGCTCACTTCAAGCGTCAGCGTGCTGCCATCTTCCATACGAATCAGCGCAGTTGCCAAATCCTCTACATCATAGGTACCGTTCCAATTCGGTTTGCCCCATGTGCCAATCCCTTTGCGGCGCGGCCCGAATTCCGCATACGTTGCACCTACAACAGAAACTGGTTTCGGATTCCCCATCAAATAAAGAGCAAGATCCAGCATATGAACGCCGATATCGATCAACGGACCGCCACCGGACTCATCCATTTTCGTAAACCAAGTTCCCCAGCCTGGAATACCTTTGCGACGGAACCAGCCTGTTTTGGCTGTATAAATTTTGCCTAATTCGCCTGCTTCAACCTGCTCTTTGATTTGCATAGGAACGGATTCCCAGCGCATTTGGTGACCGATCATCACAATCGTATTCGACGCTTTACTTGCTTCATATATTTGTTTAGCCGCTTCGGCGTTAATGCCCATAGGCTTCTCGATAAGTACATGTTTACCCGCTTCAATCGCTTGTACAGCAAGGGAAGCATGGTATTGATTCGGCACCCCAATAATGACGGCGTCGACGTTCGAGCTTTGGATTAATTCCTCCGGTGTGGCAGCCACATGAGCAATGCCATGCTCTTGCGCTCTCGCTGCAGCCAAAGGCAAGTACGCATCTGTAATCGCCGTAATTTCACAGAGTTCCGCCAGCTTTGAAAACTCCCGAATATGAACCCCGCCAATATTGCCTGCACCAATAATTCCAATTCTAATTTTGTTAACGCTTTCCACGATTCGTTCCTCCTCATAAGTACACGCTGTTGACCCTGCTTTTATGATAAAATAAGATCACTAAGAAGTCGTACCGTATATTCGGAAAACGTCCCATTTTTTCGAAGGAGCCCTGACTGATCATGACGTATTTTCCAGATTATCTGAAAACGTACCCAAATATGCACTCCCCCTTCCCATTTCACCTTAGTAGAAATACATTGGAACATGGCTTTCGCGCGCACCGCCATGATTACCTGGAGTTCTCTTATGTGGTTGAAGGACGTGGCGCTGAATCCATAAATGATGTGAAACATACGATGGCGCCTGGCACTTTCACGTTTGTACTGCCCTATCAGGTGCATGAGATTTTTACGGATCCGGGTCAAAAGCTAGTTCTCTTCAACGGCATGTTCAGTATGGATCTGCTCATGGAACCAGGGAACGATCAAGGTCTCTCTGATCTGTTTAATGATGCGAATGGATTTCCAGCTTATGTACAGTTCGAAGGGGCTGAGCAAGAGATGATGTCGGCTCTCATCGAAGAGATGGTGAAAGAGTATCACGGTGACGAACGTTACAGGCAGACCCTGCTGAAGGCCAAATTGAAGGAAATACTGATCCGCTTCGATCGGCATCGCTTCCAGCACGCAGGCCAGGAGGAAGAAGCTGCAACGTTGGCCAAATCCCCATCAAGGTCCAGCCACGCCGTGTGGCCGATTATTCATTATATCCATCGGAATTATCAAGAAGATTTGGCACTGTCCGATCTGGCAGCTCGCTTCACGATGAGCGTGTCACGCATCAGCGAAGTGATTAAGCAAACGACAGGCCAAACCTTCGTCCACTTCCTGCACGATCTGCGCTTGCGTCATGCCTGCAGCTTGCTGGTCTCCACCGACATGAGTGTCACGGAGATCGCATTGGAAGTTGGCTATGGCTCCTACAAAACCTTTTCGCGGATATTCCGAGAGAGTAAGGGCATTGTGCCGAAGGAGTACAGGCGGGTTGAGCATGGGCGTGCGGTGACGTAAAAAGGACTGGTCTGATGTACCCTATCGTGATGATCCTTCCTACCATTGCGTATGTAGAAAGCTGCCGCGAGGCAGCTCTTTTGCCGTTCTACTGAACTGCGCTACAACCCTACTACACCGGTACTATGAAATGTTAGTACTTATCCTACTGGGCTTACTTTACTAAAATGTAAGTATTGAAGGGTGGGTGTGGTAATGGAAAGAATAAGCGTGTATACGAAAGTTATTGATTTCATCGGTTTAATCATTCTGGGTATTCTCGTAGGGTTTCTTTATTCGATCTTATCCATCGTCATTCTGGTACTATGTTCACCTTATTTGGAGCCGCAGTTTCAGATGTTTAGTCAAATCTACATGTACTATCTTCCACTAGCGGTCTTACTGAGCTCCCTTATTTTCAAACAAGTTAACGCATTTATCACTATACTCGCTGCCATGCTGACTGTGGCCTATTTGTATTATCTATGGAGCCATATGACATTCGGATTCTAGTCTGACCTACTACGCTACAAAAAAAATGACCCACAGCAACGGGCCGCAGGTCTCAAGGTATATATATTTAAAAGGGGGTCGAGATTTAGTATAGGCTCGTTTCCTTAAATCTACCTGAAGATAAGATTTCAATCTTGTTACATTTACATGACGGCTTGTAGGCCCCCCAAGGGGTGCCCCACTCATCGCCATCGTGGTGCGATCATAAGCTCGTTTATTTTTTCTTAAGCATTTCGAATACTTGTTCGACATCCTTGTCTCCGCGACCAGAGAGGTTGATGATGATGATTTGATCCTTACTCATCGTCGGAGCAAGCTTCTTCGCATAAGCGACAGCATGCGCGCTCTCAAGCGCGGGAATGATCCCTTCCGTGCGAGACAGCTCCTGAAATGCCGTCAAAACTTCATCATTGCTGACTGTCACATATTCCGCTCTCTCCGTTACTTTCAGATGGCTATGCTCCGGACCTATGCCTGGATAATCGAGACCCGCTGCAATCGAATAGGTCTTCCGTGGGTTGCCCTCCTCGTCCAACAGCACCAGGCACTTGAAGCCGTGAATTACGCTCGGAACACCTTCAGTCAACGTAGGTGCTTGATCCGGCTCGACCCCGATCAATCGAACCGATGGTTCGTCTAGGTAGTGGGCAAACGCGCCGATCGCGTTGCTTCCTCCCCCTACGCAGGCGATAACCGCATCTGGCAGGCGACCCTCCTTTTCGAGAATCTGACGCTTGGATTCCTCGCTGACGATCGATTGGAAATGTTTAACCATTGACGGGAATGGATGTGGGCCGACGGCAGAACCAAGCAAGTAGAACGTGTTCTTGTAATTCTGAACAAGATCTCCCAAGGCTTCGTCAACGGCATCCTTCAGGCGACCTTGTCCTTTGTGAACGGGAACAACGGTAGCGCCAAGCAGCTCCATCCGGAAAACATTCAAGGATTGACGGCGCGTATCTTCGGCGCCCATATAGATGATACATTCCATGTCGAACATGGCGCAGGCAGTCGCCGTTGCGACGCCATGCTGCCCGGCTCCAGTTTCGGCGATAATCCGCTTGGCACCCATCCGCTTGGCGAGCAGAATTTGACCGATTACGTTGTTAATTTTGTGCGCACCTGTGTGGTTCAGATCCTCACGCTTTAGATAAACTTTCGCACCGCCCCAAGTCTCCGACAGCCTCTTCACATAGGTCAGTGGATTCTCGCGACCCACATATTCACGTAAATAATAACTATATTCTTCATTAAATTCCGCATCGTCCTTATACTTATAGAATTGCTCACTCAGATAATTTAGCACTTCCTGTAATTCTGGCGGCACGAAGCTGCCTCCGAACTCCCCAAAATACCCTTCCTGCAATTGTTCCTGATTCATACTGTAAGCGCCTCCAATATACATAATAATAGTCTGTCTGACCTAGTTTCCATCGTACCATAAATAGCCAATTTGTGGTGTTGCACATTTTAACAACTTCATGAGGAAGTCCGTCGGCACATAAAATAAAAAAGAGGCCCTAGAGCCCCTCATTCATTCGAGGATCCCCTTCTAGGACAGCCCCGACATAATTCTACGCCGCTTTCTTCTTGTTCTTTACGTTCTTATTCAGAAAATGGATAAGTGCCTGGTAGAAATCCCGTTCATTTTCTAACTTGGAATAACCATGTCCTTCGGACATTTTGAGCATATAAGGTACGTCGACATCTAGTTTGCGTAGCGCTGTCACCATTTGATCCGATTCCGTTCTCTTCACCCTCGGGTCGTTCACGCCTTGCGCGATCATGAGAGGGGCTTTGATTTGGTCCGCATGCAGCACGGGCGAATACGCTTCGAGCATCTTCTTATCTTTAACAGGGTCACCTACCTGTTGGTACATCTGCGAACGGCCAATCTCCCAATATGGCGGCATCGAGTCCAAAAACGTCAATAGACTGGACGGACCTACATAATCCACACCTGCTGCGTACAAATCCGGCGTAAACGCCATACCCGCCAACGTCGCATATCCACCGTAGGAGGCACCGTATATCGCAACGCGTTCAGGGTCTGCAGTGCCCCGTTCAATCAGCCATTTAACACCGTCCGTGATATCATTCTGCATCGCTTGGCCCCATTGCTTATCTCCAGCATGCAGGAAGGCTTTCCCATAGCCTGTTGAGCCTCGGAAATTCAATTGCAGCACAGCGTACCCTTGGCTAGCCAACAGTTGAACTTCCGAGCTATAGCCCCAGGAAACGCGAGCCMTCGGCCMGCCATGCGGATTGACAACAAGGGGCAGTTCCGTTGCTGCTGCTCCTTTAGGTAACGTTAAATATCCGTGAATCGTCAAGCCATCTCTGCTTTTGAAAGAAATCGGCTTCATGTCGGCCAGTTTCTTCTCATCCAGATTCGGATTACTATCTGCAATCTTGTCGAGCTTATCCATCTTGCGATCATATAAATAATAGCTGCCATATGACTTATCGCCTCCCGCATGCAGCAGCAGGACATCTTTATCCGGTGAACCAATAATGCCCCAATGCGTGTTTTGCAGTTTGTCATCGATTTGGCGCGACATCACTTCAAACTCTTTATCCAAATACTTCAAATGAACATCATCGGTCTCATAGGAAACCGCTAGAATGGACCTCTTCTTGTAAGAATAGATGAAATTGCTAATATCGACTTCGTCATTCACATAGATGACTTCCGTCTCTTTCTTCGTGCTTAAGTCATAAGTAACCAGTGCTACTTTGTCGCGTCCAACGTTGGAAGCCGCATAGAGTTGATCAAATGCATTAGCCCCTGGATTGTAAGTGAACATAACAGGAATAAAGGTATCATTTGCATCAAAACTCGCTATTTTCTCAAAATCTTTGTTCTCATCCTGCCTATAGAGGAGGCTTGTTTTTTCGCCATCTACAGCTATCGCTGCACGAACTTGGCCCCAATTATCGGTCTGCCAATAATTGACGTTTCCTGGATTTTGCACATGGAGGGTTGTATCACCTGATCCCAGCTTTACCCGGTAAACATCCATTGCTTTGGGATCGCGCTTATTCATGGTAACTAAAAGTTCAAAATCCTCTTCTTTCTGAGCAGGCCGCACATCAAGCAGGTCCGCCTTTACATTCGTATAGGGAGTCAGGTCTTTATCGCCTGTACCGTCTGCATGAACAACATGAATATGCGTATTTTCGGTACCGCCGTTATCGACGGAATAGACGAGCACTTTGTCTGTAATCCAATATAGACTTTGAATATTTTCGTCTTTGGAGCTCGTAATCCGTGTGCTTTCTGTCTCTCCAACTTTTTGAATATAGAGATTCATGCGGTTTTCCCACGGTTGCAATAAAGCTAGTTTCGTACCGTCAGGTGATAAACGTAAGGCAGCCTTATCTGGTAGCTTCAGGAGATCATCCAATGAAACCGTACCTTGCGACGTCTCTTCTTGCGCGGAAATCGTCCGATATATGAATAAGACAAGTTGTGCACGCGTCACATGATCCTGTGGCATAAACGTCAATTGCTCGGTAATAAAATTTTGCTTCAGTCTTATCACATCGTCGTGATGCGGTTTTGCGATGCTGCCCTCATCCTTGAGCCAGGCCTGAATGCCATTATCTTTGAGCTGAAAAGCACGAACGAGCAGGCTCGCCATCTGTTCACGTGTTAGAAAGGATGCTGGTTGATACATCCCGCCATCCCCTTGGACAATATTCCGTTCCTTCAAAGCGTTCACCGCTTCCGCGTAAGGACTGGCTTCGGCCACGTCCGTGAATCCATTCAATGACTTCGGCTTCTGCACCTTGAGCGCCTTGCCGAGCCATACCGCAGCATCACCACGTGTAACGGCATCATCTGGGTGAAAGTTACCGTCCTCTTCGGCTTGGATAATCCCCTTTTGTTTAAGCCATGTAATCTCTTGACTCGCATAGTAATCAGCTGGCACGTCCGCATAGGCGACGGCATCGCTGCTTGCCTGAGCACTGATCGGCACGGCAACGGCCGCAATCCAAACAGCAGCCAGTAGGGAAGCTATCCCTTTTCGAATGAAAATCTTCATGTTATTCCCCCTGTAAACTAAATACAACGAACATAATACGTCCCATTATATGACAGAAAATAGTATATTCATAGACTTATAGGAGAGATTTGTATAACATTCCTATTCTCTTCGAAAAAGGTAAAAGCCCCCAACTCACGATGAAGTGATTGGAGGCTTCTCTTATTGGTTCAGCACGCGATTCGAAACATCGCTGATCTGCTTTAATTCCTCTTCGGTTAGTGTGAATTGCATGGCTTTCACATTCTCTTCTGCGTGATGTGTTTTCGACGCACCTGGAATGGCGAATACGGTCTCCCCATGCGCATGAATCAGCCAATTCAGTGCAATCTGCGTTGGTGATGCATCATAGATCAGTGCAAGTTCATCTAACTTGTCGATCAGCGGCTTCGATTTCTGCAGCCCCGAAGCACGGAAAGCCGATGTGAATTTACGCGGACCTTTGATTGCTTTCACCAGCTCTGGGTTTTTGTGAAACTTGCCGCTTAAGATCCCCTGCTCCAGCGGTGAGTACGCGATAATCGCGACACCAAGCTCCTTGGCAGCCTCCATGATCCCATTGTGCTCAATCCTGCGATCCAGCAAGCTATACTTCACTTGATTGGAAATGAGGCGAAGTCCGTGCTCGCGGAGGACGCGGTCGGCTTCACGCATTTTATCCTCAGAAAAATTACTGACGCCTACGTTCTTGATTTTACCTGACTTCACAAGTCCTGCCATCGCGTTCATTTCTTCTCGAACAGATGAAAATGAAAAAGGCTGATGCACCTGATGCAGGTCGATCGTCCGATTCTCCAGCAGCCGTATGCGCTCTTCAATCGTGCTCGTGATGCTGCTCGCGGTACGAAGGAACGGCCACCACTTCGTCGCAATATGTGCTTCATCAGCCAAAGGACCCGCTTCGCGCAGTGCTTCCGCTAGCATTTGCTCAGATTGACCTTTTCCGTACACCTCCGCTGTATCAAACCAATTAATCCCGCCCTTGAGACTGGTCTGAACGATGCTGCGCACATCCGCTTTCTTCAGCACCGGCCAGAACTTCCCAACCATGCCCTGACCGTTACTGAATTGCCAGCAGCCGAGCCCAAGTGGCGACAACGCCAACGACGAGCTGCCCATTTGCCGAAGTACCGCTTTCCCCATCATACTATTCACCTATTCCTCGCAAGAATGTGATTCTCCCATGATTATACACGATACCAGTAGGAATCACCCAATTCACGCAAGTGGCGAGTCTGAGCTTCACCAACGCGAAAAACTCAAGCTGTCGAGAACATCCCGACGACCTGAGTTTTTCATGAATTGCTCTATTCCCACAATTTATTGGTAATCCTTCGCTTTCTTCACCAATTCATCATACGCCGCTTCCGGTGTAATTTTGCCGAACATCACTTTTTCACCAATATCCTTAAAGTCCTTAGCTGTGTAGTTACTCCAGCCTTTAGCGCCAGGATTAAATGGTTGTGCATCCGGTGCTACATTCTTGATCAGCTCGATTTGCTGTTTATCTGCAGGCGTTAGCTTAGGTGTCAAATATTCGAGAACCTTTTTGGAAACGGGTACACCGCGCGTTGTTGTCAAAATGTCCGCTGCTTCCGTATCGTTTACAAACCAGTCGATGAACGCTTTGGACGCTTCGATGTTCTTGGAATCCGCACTGATGGACCAGAACATGGACGGCTTCAGGAAGCCGCTGGCTTGAGCGCCTTTGGGCTGCGTAACAAATTTATAAGCGCCCGGCTTCACGCCTTCATATCCAGGTAACAGTGCCGCAAAGCTGCGCTTGATCAAAACCGTATCGTTGTTCATCAAATCCATCTTTGCATCGGATTCTTTATCTGTCGTTGCAATATCCGGTGGGGGAACAACGCCTTCTTTTCGAAGGTCAGCGTATTTCTTCGCGTACGTGAGGTACGTATCCTTGTCCAAATTAAATTTGCCGTCTACTGTTACCGGGTAGCCTTTGCCTTGGCTGATCTGGTAGGAAGAATAAACTGTGTAATCACTCGTCGCATCCATTAGCGCATATTTATCTTTCTCCAGCTTTGCTTTCGCATCCCTGCCGAATTGGAAGTATTGATCCCATGTCCAGCCATTAGCCGGAGGTGTGATACCCAGTTTGTCCACGGCATTCTTGTTGAATAGCATCCCCGTCGCATTATTTCCTAAAGGAATCGCATATAACTTATCTTTATATTTACCAGAATCGACGAGAGATTTATCGATATCCGCGGTATTAATACCTTTGGACAGATCCACGAGTTGGTTTCTTCCACTATATTCAGCTAACCAAGCCGGATCCATTTGGATCACGTCCGGTGCATTTTTCGCCGCAGCCTGAGTGGCAAGCTTATCCGCATAGCCATCGAACCCGGAAAATTCCGGTTCAAACGTAACGTTTGGATGTTTCTTCGTGTAAGCATCAAGTGCCTTCAAAGTCGCATCATGTCTGGCTTGTGAGCCCCACCATACAATGCGCAGTTTCACAGGCTTATTATCCACTGCTGCTGTTGCTGCTGCACCGCTGCTTGGTTGTGCGCTTGTACCCGTTTTGGTACTGGTCGCGGTATTGCCACCGCAAGCGGTCAAGCTTACCGCTGTAAGTGCTGTAACTGTCAGTAAACCCCATCTTTTTATCTGCTTGTTCATCATTCTGTTAACCCCTTCCTGTACTCCATATTCAGGTCCATGTGTCAACGCCTTTTCGATAAAAGGAACGAAGTACTGTGGCAACTCCATTCATCAGCAGCACGCTTATACCTTCATTATATAAACCGAAGGACACAATCAAAATAAGGGTAATGAACACATTTCTACCACAATCGAGCACAACCTATTTCTTTCCGAGCTCACTCGGATTCATACCGTAATGTTTTTTGAAAATAGAGCTGAAATAAGCCACATTTTTGTAGCCCACCTTTTCTGCTATCTCATAAATCATGTGCTTGCCTTCCGTCAGCAGTACTTTGGCTTTCTCCAGCCTTACACGGATCAAATAGTTCGTAAAGGTTTCTCCCGTTGCTTTCTTAAACATCCGGTTCAAATAATTGCGGGTTAAATACAGCTGTTTCGATAAATCTTCCAAAGCAATGTCCTCGGCATAATGCTCATGCGCATATTGAATCATGAAATCGATGGCTTCCTTATGTTTGGAATGTTCGCTCCATCCACGCTGTGAGGAAATGCCGGAGATTTTGATCTCAAGCCAATCCCGGAGCTCCTCGATTGTCTGAATCTTGGTAATTTCTTGGTTTGCCGGCAGACCGGGAAACAGATCGTCGAGCACTACGCCGGTGCTGTATAGCGAATAGGCCAGAATCGTCCACAGTTCCGAGCATAAGTATTGCAGATACGCTGGCGTTACGGAAGGCATCTGGCGAAGCTGCGCCAAGTAGGCATCCACAATCGCAAGTGTCTCCTCTTTCTTCGCATATACGATAGCCTCGGCCAGCTCTTGATAAAACTTGATAGGGCGAATTGTAAACTCAGGCTCCGCAGCATCAGGATTGGATAGGCGAGTCTCCTGATCTTCGTTCAGCGTTTGCTGCAGGAGATCCAAGAAAGCCTCTTCTGTTGAGTCAGAGAGTTGTCTCCAGTCCGCCTGTACACTTCCAATTCCGATACGGATACTTAATTTCAAATAAGTCTGGGTACATTCCGAAATGTACGCTCCGATACGCTYTATACTCGCTCTTGCCTCTGCATCTGATTGCTCTAGAGGAATATGAAAAACGATGGCAGCATGATGGCTGTGCAGCTCGATGAACTCAGAAAGCGGCCAATCCCGCTCTAACACTTCGCGGATGATGTTGGCCAGAGCGAACCGGAACAAGCTCCAGTCCGTTAAGGTGAGGTTCGATACACGGATTGTCCCCATGAGCTCGATGCCCATGATGAGATGTTTCTGCCTTAGCCACGATTTCTCGTCGATCGGCTCCATGCTTTCCTCCGCGATAGCCCGACCCAACGTACCCGTGACGATCGACTTCAGCCATTCCTTCTGCACGAAGGGCTCGTACATCATTAACCTGCGCCGCGTCTCCTCCTGCTCTAGCTTCGCCAGTTCCTTGGTCTCCAGCTCATGGATAGCCCGCTCCAGCACACCACTTAGCTCATCCATCGTGACTGGCTTCGACAAGTAATCACTTACCTGCAGTCGCAGCGCTTGACGCGCGTACTGAAAATCGGAATAACCACTGAGAATAATGATTTCTCCCGCAAATCCTACCTGCTTCAGTTGCTCGATCATCTCGAGACCATTCATCATAGGCATATAGATGTCGGTTATGATAATGTCTGGGCTCGTTTCCTTCACCTTCTGGAGTCCTTCCTGCCCATCCATCGCTTCTCCTACCCATTCGGCCTCTAAACGCTCCCAGGGGATGGATTTCTTCATCCCTTCCAACACTTGAAAATCATCATCAATAATAAGTACTCTCCACATGAAAGGCCTCCTCCACTTCGGATTTATTGTGCAGTACAGGTAGTCGCAGGACCACTTCCGTTCCGCCTTCCGCTCTGCCTCGCATCGTAACTCCATAAGGCTCCCCGAAATAGGCAGCGATGCGGTCCATCACATTCCTAACGCCATAGCCTCCGGTTTTGCGCGGCTTCGGCACATCCCAACCTGGCTGTAGACCTACGCCATTATCACGAATGATAATTTCCAATTCGCTTTCCTTACGCTTAAGGGCAATATGAACCTCCCCAGCCCTTCTGCCATGAAATCCATGAATGAATGCATTCTCGACAAATGGCTGTATCGTTAAACGCGAAATATACAGTTCTTTTAGCTCCTCTTCGATTTCAATGGTGTAATGAAGACGTTCGCCCCAACGAATCTTTTGAATTTGCAGGTAGCAATCAACATGCGTAAGCTCATCCCGAATTGGAATGACTGTCTCACCATTGGAAAGACCAATACGGAACATTTTGCCCATTAACGAAACGATTGTACTGATTTTCTCTTGCCCAGAATCAATAGCAATCCAGTTCAGCTGATCCAAGGTATTATACAAAAAATGGGGATTAATCATCGCCTGCAGCGCCAATATCTCCGCTTCTCGCTTACGCTTATGCTGGGATTGCAGCGATTGCACCAACTCTTCAATCCGCTCCATTTGCCGGCGATAGCCGTTGAATAAGCTCCCGAACTCATTCTCATAGTCTGTAGGCAGATCCATGCCAGCCCCTGTCGCGGGCACACGTCCCATTCGCGCAAGCAGCAAGCGAATCGGCTTCGTGAATTGCTTTGACAGGAACAGCGTGAAGAAGGCGGTGATGCAGATGGCCATCAGACCAATAGAGACTAGGATATAGGCCAGCCGGATACTGCCGTGTACAATTTCATTCCATGGCGTGATTTCAATCAACATCCAATCCGATCGCACCTTGCTCCACACGAGCAGAGCTCCCTCACTCTGATCTTGGTTCACTGGTAGGTGTATATAATTCGAAGCGATTTCCTTGCTACTGATCAGCCTAAGATCATTTTCACTTAATGTTGGCTTACCAATCGTGGCAATCGTTCTGCCGCTGGCATCCAACAGCAACCGGTTCCTCTCTTTACCCTCGGACTCCCCGCGAACCAAGCTTTCGATGGCGGACGCTTTCACGTTCAGCATCAGCAGACCATAGTATTTGTCAGAATTGTTGTACAGCTTACGGGCGAAGCTGATAAACCGTTGCGGCCCCTTGTTCGTTGGAAGCGTACGTTCCCCAATCCAGCTGAAGTCTGATTTCTGAATTTCTGGATACCATAGCTCATCCTGAACATGCGCCATATCGAGAATTTGCACAGGCGCCTGTGAATCGGTCGGAGTAGAATTGTCAATGTATAAATAGATGGACTGCACCATCGTCGTACTGTAGGTGATCCTAGCCAGCATCTGCAGCATATCTTCCCTTCGAATATGTTTCTGTAGCAAATCCTTTTCAAAGGGATCATAGCCAATCGTATTCATATTTCGGGAGGCAGCCAGCGACATTTGTTCGATCGATTTCAGCTGGATATCAACCTGCTTATTCAACTCATTGAGCATATCTTGTTGGTAGTAGGATGACGTATCCGCAAGTTCTCTAGACGTCACACTGTAGCTGATCCATGTAAAGACGAGCAGCAAGATCGATAAGAAAGAAGCGAAACTGCTGAAAAACAACCGATCAATCCGCACACGTTTGAATAAGTTCATCAAGGCCCTCCCCTCAGGCGGCAAACCTAAAAGCTAAAAAAGCTGCACAATATCGCAGCTTTTTTAGCAACTCATCAAATTTTACCCCTTCACCGCACCGGAAGCAATGCCGTCCACAAAATGACGTTGAGCCATAAAGAAGATAATTAACGAAGGAACAATGGATACGAGTGACATCGCCAGCAATTGACCCCAAGGCAAGGCAGATTGACTGTCTACAAACAATTTGAGTGCCAGCCCTACCGTATATTTGTCCACCGAGTTGATATACAACAAGTGACCGAAGAAATCATCCCAGTTCCATAGGAAGCAGTAGATCGCTACCGTGACTAGTGCAGGCTTGGTGAGTGGTAGGATGATGCGCCAGTAAATGCCGAACCAGCTGCAGCCATCAATTTTGGCCGATTCGTCCAAATCCTTCGGAAGCCCGCGAATGAACTGAATAAGCAGGAAAATAAAGAAGGGTCCACCGATACCTCCAGCCAATGCATGCGGGACATAGAACGGCAGATACGTATTTATCCAACCGAATGTATTGAACATAATATACTGCGGAACTAACGTCACCTGACTAGGCAGCATCAACGTTACCATCAGGATAGAGAACCAGAAATTTTTGAGCGGGAAGTCAAGTCGGGCAAAGCCGAAAGCGACGAGACTGCAAGAAAGCACCGATGTAATTAGTACGCCTGCGATCAACTCGAAGGAGTTTATATAGAAGTGCGTGAACGTAAATTTCGGAAGCGCAACCCAACCGTCAGTGAAGTTGCTCCACAACCATACTTTCGGGAACAAATTAGGCGAGCTCATCTCATCATTGGATTTGAATGCGGCTCCAACCCACCACAAGATGGGATATACCATAACGATACTGAATAGGGTTAAAAAAATATGGGAGCCGAGAGTCCGGCGCTGCGTTAGTGTCATTTCTTACGGCCTCCTTCAGTCTCATAGAATACCCAGTAACGGGATGATGCGAAGATCAAGGCAGTCGCGATGCCGATAATAACAAGCAGTATCCAGGCTAATGCCGAAGCGTAGCCCATATCATAGCGGGCGAAAGCTCTTTCGTACAAATACAGCGCATACATATACGTAGAGTTGATCGGGCCGCCTTTTGTAATAATGAATGCCTGCGTGAACATTTGGAACGAGCCAATCGTCTGCAAAACCAGATTAAATAGCAGAACCGGGGAAAGCATGGGCAGCGTAATGTTGAAAAATTGTCTGAGCTTCGACGCGCCATCGACAGAAGAAGCCTCATAGAGCTCCGATGGAATTTGTTTGAGCCCCGCAAGGAAAATAACCATCGAAGAGCCGAACTGCCACGCTACCAAAATAATTAATGTGCCCAGAGCCGTACCAGGGGAGCTGATCCAACTGATCCCCTCGATCCCAAAAATGCTTAAAAACTTATTGATAAATCCGTCGATCCCGAAAATATTTTTCCATAGAACCGCGACGGCGATACTGCTTCCGATTAGAGATGGCAAATAAATAAATGTACGATAAATGGAAATTCCCTTTATGTTCTTGTTGAGCAGCATAGCGACCAACAGGGCAGTCACCAGCTTGATTGGCACGGAGATGACAACGAACAACAGCGTGACAGTGAGAGACTGTCTGAACGTTTCATCGTCGGCGAAGATGCGCTCATAGTTTCTCAAGCCGATCCAATCGGGAGCGTCCAGCAAAGTAAACTTGGTAAAGGAATAATAAACCGATCGGATCATCGGCCATAAGGTTAAGAGCAAGAAGCCAAGCAGCCATGGGGAGATGAACAAATACCCTGCTACAGGCGATTCCCAGCGGCCCTTCCAATGAAAGGCGGAGAACCGCTTTTGAGCCTGTTTACTGGTATTTGTCGTAGGTTGTGTACGCATATTGGGGCTCACCCTTTTCTAATAGTAATTTCATCTATCATCAGTATAAAAGAGCCCTCGCCCCAAGAAAATGAGAGGATTGAACACAACTTCATCCCTATCGAACACAACCCAGACAGAAAAACCTCCTAGCCTATTCTAGCGCTAATGTCAAAGTCAGCCTCTCAGCAGCAGCCATTTTAAAACTACGTTGTTTCACCTCTCTACCTCCTCGAACTGGATAACATTGCTGACGTTGGGATCACGATTCCCGCTATGACTTGTCATAACGTTCCCTGTGTCTTGCTATGCTGCTTGCCGCGCTATGATATACTATCCACATACCTATTATCGAAGGAGATCCGATCGTTGAACGTGCTATACAAGGAACAAACCGCCCACCATGACATCTCCATTTATGACACCAACACCTTTTCTGATCAAAAAGGGAGCTTCCGCGTCTTGGAGTTTTCCAATCAGGCCATGCAAGGTGCGATGGATTTGGATCATCCAGATCGTATCCTTTTCGAATATCCACGAGCCATGATTCATCTCATGCAGATTAATGCTCCCACCTTTGAACGTGTATTCCTTATCGGTCACGGGATCGGTACGATCGCTTCCCACCTGAAGGAGAAACGCTTCACCGTTGCGGAGTTGGATGAACATGTCGTGGCGTTGAGCAGGCGCTACTTCGGTTATAACCAGGACAATGTGCACATCGGTGATGGCAGGCAGCTTCTAAGCAACGAGCCTCCACGAACGTATGATTACATCCTCGTTGATGCTTTTACTGACAAGGGCACACCGCTGTCATTAACGTCATTAACCTTTTTCCAAATCGTCCACACCAAGCTCGACGAGGGCGGCGCTATTCTTCTGAACCTAATGGGCAAAGGTGAGCATGATCCGCTCCTAGCCGCCATTCACACAACACTTCGTGAAGTGTTTAACCACGTTAAAGCATTCGCCCTCCCCTCGGAGGGACGCCGCGATCTGCAGAATATGATCCTGATGGGGCAAAATAAACCGATCACCCGCCACATGCGCCATATGGCCGGCTTCGTCGAAATAGAGCCAGGCTATGGGCATATCCTGATGGATGAAGCTTAATTTCCTTTTTTTATTCACCTGGGGGAGTTGTTTGCTTCCTATCGTTTATAATAAAATGTAAGAAGAAAAAAAGTTCAATAGAAAAGGTGTCATTCATGAGCATATTAAATGTAGAACGACTTAGTCACGGATTTGGGGATCGCGCGATCTTCAACGATGTATCCTTCCGCCTGTTGAAAGGCGAGCACATCGGACTTATTGGCGCAAATGGTGAAGGGAAATCGACCTTCATGAACATCATTACCGGCAAGCTGCAGCCGGACGACGGGAAAGTCGAATGGTCCAAGCGCATGCGCGTTGGTTACCTCGATCAACATGCCGTACTTAGCAAAGGTATGACGATGCGCGACGTGTTGAAAGGTGCTTTCCAGTATCTCTTCGATATGGAACAGGAAATGAACGATATGTATGGCCGCATGGGCGACGTTTCGCCTGAAGAGCTTGAGCGCTTGCTCGAGGATGTAGGAACGATTCAAGATACGTTAACGAATCAGGATTTCTACATGATCGATGCCAAAATCGAAGAAACGGCCCGCGGTCTGGGTCTGACAGATATCGGCTTAGATAAAGACGTGAACGATTTGAGCGGTGGGCAGCGTACGAAGGTGTTGTTGGCGAAACTTCTTTTGGAAAAGCCAGACATCCTGCTCCTCGATGAGCCTACGAACTATTTGGATGAGCAGCATATCGAATGGTTGAAACGCTATCTGAACGAATATGAGAATGCCTTTATCCTAATCTCACATGACATTCCGTTCCTGAACAGCGTAATCAACTTGATCTACCACATGGAAAATCAAGCCTTGAACCGCTACGTCGGTGACTACGATCATTTCCTAGAAGTCCACGAAATGAGAAAATCCCAGTTGGAGTCTGCTTACAAGCGACAACAGCAGGAAATTTCGGAGTTGAAGGACTTCGTTCAACGTAACAAAGCAAGCGTGGCCACACGGAACATGGCGATGTCCAGACAGAAGAAACTCGACAAGATGGAAGTCATTGAGATTGCCAAAGAGAAACCGAAGCCACAATTCAACTTCAAAGAAGGCCGCACAGCTGGCAAGCTCATCTTTGAAGCGACAGATTTGGTTATCGGTTACGACTCACCGTTATCCCGCCCGCTTAACCTGCGCATGGAGCGCGGGCAAAAAATCGCCCTCGTCGGTGCCAACGGGATCGGGAAGACGACGTTGCTGCGCAGCATTTTAGGCGAAATCCCTGCGTTGTCAGGTTCCGTGCATAAAGGTGAAAACCAACAAGTTGGCTATTTCCAACAGGAAATTAAAGAGTCCAACAACAATACCTGTATTGATGAAGTGTGGAACGAGTTCCCGTCATTGAACCAATTCGAAGTGCGCGCGGCGCTTGCTCGCTGTGGACTTACGACCAAACATATCGAGAGCAAGATTGTCGTGCTCAGCGGTGGTGAGAAAGCGAAGGTCCGCCTATGTAAGCTGATCAATCGTGAAACCAACTTGCTCGTGCTCGATGAGCCGACGAACCATTTGGATGTCGATGCGAAGGAAGAACTGAAGCGTGCACTGAAAGCGTACAAAGGCAGCATCATCCTAATCTCCCATGAACCTGACTTCTATCGCGATGTCGTGACAGAGACTTGGAACTGTGAGTCGTGGACGACGAAAGTATTCTAATCCACGCGTAACTTGAAGAGCTTACCCCATTTATGATGGGGTAAGCTCTTTATTTCAAGGCAGGTTCTGGAAAATAAATTGACCCAATCTTACGCAGCATGGTACAATTAAGCGATCTTAGGTCCGTAGCTCAATGGCAGAGCAACCGGCTCTTAACCGGTAGGTTGTGGGTTCGACCCCCACCGGGCCTATAACGAATCCCCCTCGATCTCCATCGGATCGCAGGGGGATTTTCTTATACGTCGGTGTAACTGGACAAACTGCCTTCGGAATGATACATTATGTATCAATAGTGGAATTCGTCCTCCTCACCTCTGACCTGCCCGATGCTCCGGAACGCATCCGAATGAAGCCACGGAAAGCGAGGAACCGTATGCTTGTTGTTCGATCCATGTTTAAGAGCAAACTGCTGGTATTGCTGCTCATTCTCTGCTTTTTCGACGCACTATTCACCGATATCGGCTTGCAGCTAGCCCTCATTCAAGAGGCCAATCCGTTCATCCGCCATCTCTACGAATGGCACATCATCGCGTATTACCTCGTGAAACTCATATTCCCTCTCGCGCTAATGCTCATATATCCCTATATTCGCCAGAAATTATGGGTGCAGCCCTGCCTAACCCTCACTGTTATCGTTTATGCAGCCGTCAATGTATATCATTTCGTCTGGCTTTCTTATGGGCTTACGTATGTCGCTGGTTCTGCCTAGCTACGCTGTCCTCATAAGGCGACTCCGTTTCGGAAGGTAACTGGAAAATATACAGCTATTTACGAGAGATTTCTTCGAAAACTCGATTTAACTGTAAAATATGTAGCTAAAACGGCCTCTTTTCTTCACATTAGGTAAAATGGTTAAAATTAACTGTAGGTTTGGACCTCTGTCAAGAAAGTAGACACTCGTTAAGAGAATTCAGCAACACTCTTGTAATAGTTTTCTTCAAATCGAACGGGTGAAAGGTAACCCAAAGAACCATGGATCCTTTTACGATTGTAAAAAAGTTCAATGTATTCGAACATATCTTGTTGTGCTTGGGCTTTGGTCAAAAATCTCGTACAATAAACAAACTCTTTCTTTAGTACACTATGAAAAGATTCGATGCAAGCATTGTCATAGCAGTTACCTTTCCGACTCATTCAT
>NZ_JBFTPF010000048.1:0-49622 GCF_056398345.1 Paenibacillus sp. 01T442 | reverse complement strand
CATGTATAGAAGTACTGTTCGCAAATAGTGTTGTGTAACCAAAATTAACCATAAAGGGTAATGAAACTGGATGAAACCAGTCGTCATTGCCCTTTATGGTTATTTATTCCTATGTCCAGCTTGTTTCGCCCCACAAAGCTTGATATGATAACCTTCAAGACATCTATAAAGGAGACACTTCTTCGCATGGAATTACGTCAATTACAGTATGCCATCCAGATCGCCATAGAACGGAATTTCTCACGTGCAGCGGAGAAGTTGCATATAGCCCAACCTTCACTCAGCCAACAATTGTCAAAACTAGAGAAGGAACTCGGCGTCCTTTTATTTCAACGTAGCACGAATTCAGTTGAGTTGACCCACGCAGGTTCTCTGTTTGTGGAGAAGTCACAGAAGATTCTCGATATGATCGAAGGGCTCAAAAAAGAAATGGAAGACATTTCTCAAATGAAGAAAGGCCGCCTAGTCATCGGCAGTATGCCAATTACAGGATCAACGATTTTACCATACGTGGTACCTGTCTTTCAGGCAGCTTATCCGGATATTGAGATTTCACTCGTCGAGGAGACTTCTTCCAACCTAGAGACCTTAACCGTAAATGGTCAAACCGATATTTCTCTTCTATCCTTGCCATTACGTGAAGAATCTCTCGTCTACGAGACGTTACTAGATGAAGAAATCATCCTAGCCGTTCCGCCGCTGCATCCATTAGCATCCAGCAAAGAGCCAATTCGAATTTCGCAATTGGAAAAGGAAGCATTCATCGCCTTGAAAAAAGGACAAGGCTTCCGAAAGCTGACCCTCGATCTATGCCAGGAAGCTGGCTTCACTCCAAATATTGTTTTTGAATCGAGTAATATGGAAACCGTGCAATCGCTTGTTGCTGCTGGCATGGGGATCGCTTTCGTACCCTACTTGATTTCCAAAAGAAGCTCTCATGAGCTTTCTCCCGTAAACGTCATCTTAGAGGGTAGACCCACACGCAAGCTTGTTATTGCTTATCGCAAAGGTCGCTATATATCCAAAGCTGCTGAAGCATTTATCTCCACAATGAAAGAGGTTATGCAAACGATTCGTTAGCATAACCTCCAATGTCAAAAGGAGTGGTCCCTTTGAGTCGTAATTTAATTATTTTCCTGTGTATTGCTAGTTTAATGGATGCGGGATTAACAGATATGGGTCTCCGGTTACAATTGATTGGCGAAGCCAATCCGATTATGGCTTTCCTGTATGAACATAGCTACATTGCCTTCTATGGCATTAAAATCATACTCCCCCTTTCTCTCTTCTTTATTGCAGCAAAAGTAGGTAAACGACTGCTCATCAACAATCTGTTCCGCCTCTCTACCGTTATTTATTTAGGTATTCTCCTCTTGCATGCTTACTGGATCTCAACTTCATTCTCTCAAAGCTTGAATATCTGAATCGTGCGCTGCAATTGGGTTACCATACGAAGCATTTGTTCGGACTGAATAACAACAGCTTTAACGGAACGCGTTTGTTGTACCATCGAAGTAGATACCTGCTCTGTACCTGCTGCCGATTGCTGGGTAATCGCTGAGATATTTTCCATGGTGCCCGTAATGAACTGGGCTGCATTCAACATCTTCTGACTTTCTCCCGTAAACTCACTCATACGCTGCGTAATGAATTGAATACTTTCAACCATCTCACCGAATATTTTTTCCGTAGCTTCAATGGACTCTGTCTGCCTGCGAGCAATCTCCTCATTGATCTGAATATTTTTCTGGGCCATTTTAATACTATTCTCAATGTTATGTACCATATGGAATACGCTCTTGGCCGATTTGGATGACTCTTCAGCTAATTTACGAACTTCTTGAGCAACAACAGAGAACCCTCTCCCGTGCTCGCCTGCACGCGCTGCTTCAATGGAAGCATTCAAGGACAGCAAATTCGTTTGTTCAGCAATTTCGGAAATTGTGCGTGTAATGGAAGAAATTCCAGCCGCTTCTTTTACTAGATCATCAATCGTCCCCGATACATTACTTGTCGCAAGTACGATATGAGAAACACTCTCGGATTGACTTTCTACCGCTCTCATTCCTTTTTTCACAAGATCAAGCGTTTGCCCGCAACGATTATTCATTTCATGTGTAGAATCCACATAATCCGTGATTTTGGTTTCGATTTCTTTTACGACGGAAAAGCTCTTGAACACACCAGATGAAATCTCATTTGCTCCCTCCGCAAGTGAAGTGACCGAGCCTGTTGCTTCCACGATCATCGTGTTAATACCTTCGTTTTTATGGTAAATATCACGACTTGAGTCTGCGACATGCTTCGAAATCGAAGCCGTTTCATTCAGCAGTTCCTTCAATTTCACGATCATGGCATTAAAGGAGCGCCCCATATCGCCTAGCGCATCCTTGGAGGAAGCATCCACGGTTTGTGTGAAGTCTCCTTTGGCAATATTCATCGCGACACGAGTAACGTTATCAATTGGCTCTGTTAACGCCTTTTCCAAGAAACGCACATAAGGAAAGCTGAACACCATGAGAATGAGTGACGAAGATAGTGCAAAAATGATGGATACATCTGACGTTAACATAAGAATGAGGATAATAATTGTGTAGAAGGCAACAACAGTGTAATAACCGAGCTGAAGCTTAGCACGAAACGATTGAGCTAGAAACCAGTTCATAGGAGTCCGACCTCTCTTTTACAAAATGTAGTTTTACTGCCATACGATGAGGTCCAAGTACCATGTCATCAATGGGTMTCCGAAACAAAAACAGATGAAACCAGAGGCAGCGATGAAAGGACCATAGGGAATTGGTGAACGCCGATCCAGTTTACCTGAGGCGATGAGAGCCACACCGATGACGCTGCCGAGCAGCGCCGACAGAAAAATGCATAACAGCACGAGCTTGATTCCCATGACGAGTCCTACTAAAGCCATCAATCGAATATCTCCAAAGCCCATAGCCGGCTTCCCCATCCAAGTTGCAGCAAGAGACACCGCGAGCAGCGTGCCCCCTCCAATTACGAATCCCAACGCATAGTGCCAAATTGGCAGTGGATGAACGAACAATCGCAATCCCGTAAATAGCAGCATGGCTGGATAAATGATTTTGTTGGGCAAGAGCATGTAGGCTAGATCACTCACTGTCAGGATGAGAAGCACAGATACTAGTGGATAAGCAACCCACAGTTCATTTATGCTGACTAGGAAGGGAAGAGAGGCAAATAAAACACCTCCTGCTAACTCTCCAACGATATACACAGGGGATATTGATGATCCACATGTGTGACATTTCCCTCTTCGGATAAACCATCCMAAGATCGGAATTAAATCAATCGCGTTAAGCTGGCGCCCACAACTTCCACAGCTAGATCGAGGGGCAACGACGGATATACCTTTCGGTACCCGAAGCCCAACGACATTAAAGAATGAACCGAACAATGCACCYACTATGAACAATAGAATTGTGTAACTCCATGATTCCCACCCCATTGCCTTACCCCCTCTAGATGTCTCACCTTAGCAATATTTATTTAGAAATCTGCTTTTTTTGCATATTCACGATTGCTCACGGGTGCAGTCCCTAATTGAACCTGTAGCCAAGCAGCTAATTGATTAAAACTCTCAATGGTTACAGTTATGGATTGCTTTTGCCCGCTTGCCGTTGTCATATCAATCTCAATCTTATTCTCTGCTTCTGTACATACAACCAAGTATTGTGACATCTCGCCATTCAAATCCTCGCTCCAGTTACACATAACACTGCTTGTGAAATTTTTCATTGGTCCATTCCCCCTGAATAAATTAATGATCTTTCCGCCACTCACAGCTTTAAAGCCAACTTTATTCACGTCAACCGCTTCTTGCGACTTAGAAGACATGCTTACKGGAACTTCTTCTTTGAATACTGGAACTTCTTTGGCTGGATCTTTCACTTCATAGGTGGATTCTAAAGATTCCATCTCCAGAGTGAGCTCATTGAGGTCATCAATGCTAAGTTCAATTGAGCTCGAATCTGTAATTTCATCAATCGCATCGACTGATTCCTCAGTGTTCGAGTAGTTCTGCGTTGTTGAAGAGTCCTCGTACGCAATAACGCTTACTTCATCCTGTTGCATTTGCTGTTGCATTTGCTGTTGCATTTGCTCCAGTTGCCATTCCTGCTCCAAGTCACCTTGCATCACTGCAGCCAGTCTCTCCATTTCCAGGAGACGATCCTCTTCCTCCGTTGACTGTGAATGCTCAGACGTCTCATCCATGTGAATGTGATCCGAGGTTTCCATAGCAACCTTAGACTCCTCCACCTCGGCAAATGCGAGCAGAACTTCCAGCGCATTGACAACCTGAGCAGGTTTGGCTGCAACTTTCTTTTCCTCCGTGACGTAATTCTTCTGAGATTCTGGTTCCGGTTCCGATACAGGCTCTGGTTCACCATTACTTTGTTGGAGTTCAACGACTTCAGGAATCTGCTCTTCCTCATGAATCAGCTTACTTACGATCTCTTGGTTGGATTGGTTGGACTCGCTAATCGACGAGATTTCACTCAAGATCTCCTCATCTTGCTTCGTAAGATGCAGCTCCTTCGGCTCTGCATATCCTCGATCAACGGCATGTAAACTTTCTGCTGGGGCGGTAGCACCTTCGGCTAACTTAGCCTGTAATTCCATTTCCTCAATGACAACCGTCGCCTCTACTACATCGATTTCTACGGCGGCAGCTTCCGTGCGCTGCATGTCTTGCGGTATGAGATGGCCTATTACACGGGGAACACCATATTTTCGAACAATTTCATTCACGCGATTTGGTTTAAAAGGTTTCATCACATAGCCGTTTGCCCCAGCTTTCAATGCATCTGAGATGAGATCCTGCTGACTCATAGCCGAACAAATGAGAACGACAGCAGATGGATTGAGTTTACGAATTTCCTTCATCGCTTCAATTCCGTCCATTTCGGGCATCGTAATGTCCATCAGAACAATATCAGGCTGAAGTTCCTCATACTTTTGTACAGCCTGTCTGCCATTCTCTGCTTCTCCGATCACCTCATGACCGTATTGCTTCAAAATATCAGTCAACATTTTCCGCATAAATTTCGTATCGTCAACGACTAGGATTTGGAATGACATTGAAGGTACCTCCTTCCAGAATGGTTAATCTGTAGTTACTTGGTGTATTTGACGTTTTTCACAAACACGTTAAAATTGTCTGTCGTTGGGATGCCGTCTGGCGGTTTATCATAGAGATTATCATCATAGAAAATCTGTAGCCTTGATGGTTTGGAATTGTCCAATTGCACTTCAGGTACTTCTCTAGTCCATGGTGGACTCCCTTGATACTTGGAAACGGAGCTGCCAGCTGTAGTCAGTTCACCTCTCACTGCATTGAGTTCTACACCTCCTGCGCCACCATGTATACCGCCAGTCAGCCTCATTTTCGAAATAACCCCATATAAACGAATTCCTTGCTTCGTGTAGAAGAAGGCGCGAACATTCTCATCATCGGTGTTTGTGCTATTACCCAGCACGATCTCCCCTGAGGCGACAACAATAAGCGGTGTTAATGAAGGGTCTGGGTTTTCCTCCCTGTTTTTATTAATAGAGGTCATCTGCTTTAACTCTACGTTACCCTGTACATACACGGTACCTTGCAGCCATACATTCCCAATGATCTTCAGATCACCTTTGATATACATCGTGCCATTTGGAAAACGAAATCCATTATTCAGTGTCACGTTGCCATCAATGGCTAAGAATTTTCCTGGTTCCACAGAAAGTTCGCCTCGGAGATCTGCCGCTACTAAATTAGGATCCGGTGACTTCACATAAAGGGAACCATTCTTCAGTTTGAGTTTCGATGCGTCGTTCGCCATGGTAAGCACACCATTATTAATGAACAGGTCAGCCTCGTTAGTGGCTGATGCTTCATTAAAAACATTCACCTCACCATCAACAGTTACCCATTGATCGTTGTACAGCTTACTACTCGTCAAATTTTGAAACAATGGCGGCAATTCAATTATTGCTGGATCCGGGGCTGAATACCCGCCTAAAGCAGCTAACTTGGCTGTTAAATCGGTCTGTATTTTACTAGTGACATACCCCTCTACATCTACTTCAACGTCCGCATCCAGCGTTGGATCTTCTAATGGAAAATATTGCGGTCTAAAATAATCGGGTTGCACAAATTCACTTGTTTGCGTGAGCGGCGGGAATTCAGTCAATCCATCCGACCGGGTAAAATTAAATTTCCCTGGCGCTATTGTATCGCTGTCTCCGTCGACTCGAATGAAACCGCGAATCTCAGGTCGTCCTGTTTGAATCCCATATTTGCTTCGATTCGCACCGCTAGTCGTACCTRTGAATAAAGCCTCATCCCGTACATACAAATGGTCGGCTACAAAAATGTCTCCTTTGATCGAAGGTGTTCCATTTAGTACCAAATCACCGCTTGATGAGACCGGATATCGAAACACAGGGTTAATCGTACTCACATAAACGGTCATCTCTTTCGTTACAATAGTAGCGGGAGTGCCCCCCATCATACCTCGAGAAGTTATCGTGAATTTGCGAACGTATGGAGCATCAGGGATTGCCAAAGGCTTTTTCGTCGGTGATTCTGGATTCGTGGGCTCTGCAAGAACAATATCGACTTGATATGTCCCTTTCTTCGCTTCAACGATAACCCCATTCTTGTCATTTGAATTCTGAGAATCTCCTACATGCTTATCAATAAATGGAAGCATCAACAAGAGTTGATTCTCTACATTGCGAACTCGATTCCGATAGTTCGTTCCGCCAATCGTTTCACCATTCGCGACGGCTCTTCGAATTTGGGCAAGTGTATCGTCCAGCCCTTTCTGTGCAATCGCCTCCGCTTGAACACTTGACTCTGTCGTGGCTGCTTGAATTGCACCTCCACGAAGTACGCTCATAAGGATAAGACCCATCATTGTCATTAAAACAACGGCAAGTAAAGCGATGACTAGTGCTGATCCATCCTCATTATGCATCCTCTGTTGGAGGCCGTTGCTGTCTTTATTCATAGCGTTCAATACATGCCTCCTCCAACCCGTTACTTTTAATCATTACGGAATAGTGGGATTTGCGAATCAATGACCAGTTTCGGGTTGTCTGCTAACTTAAACTGATCCGCATTAATTCTGGCATACTCAAGCGTAACTTGAACACGGTCATGATTTTGACTCGCTTCACTTAAGCTGCCCTCTCGAATTGTAAAATTGCTTCCTAATTGGAAAACACGTTTAACAATATTCGTTCCAGCTTCCCTAATTTCGATTTTCCCACCGCCGGCTGGATTCGGTAAGACTTCCATTTCATAGAGATCAATATAAATGTTCGGGTCATCATTCTTTTTCGCATAACGAATGATCTTCTTATCCGTCCCTTCGTCTTGAACGTAGATCGCTTCTTTCAGCTCCGAAATAATCTGGCTGTATAACCCGTCTCCTTGATTACGCATCTGGGTTTCCATCGTGACTCGTTTATACATCGACACGCCCATTAGCATAAAAGAGTACAGGATGGAGGCTACCATGCCGAAGATCAGCAAGGCAGCCAGAAGCTCAATTAAGGTCATCCCTTTCTCATTGCGCTGCATGAGGCGCTACCACCTTTTGATAAGATACGTATCGAGTGTCGTTGATGATTTCGCTGAAGGTGCATCGAGAGAATCTTCGTTTGACCAATATACAGTAACGAGCATTTGAGCCAAATACTCATCTGAATCATTACGAAACGGATCCGCAGCCTCCCAGCGAGCGTAGCTCTTCTCAAGTTCAACCAAGTACCGATACGTTGTACCATTGATCTCCGTTGAGGCCAATCTGCCTTTCATTAACTCCGATCCATTACTCGATAAGTCACCAGAAAATTTGGGACTGCTTGTCAGCTGCGACACAATGGCGTCTTTATAGCCATTTTTGAAGTAATCGCGCAGCTCAGCTGCTTTTAATCGAGCTAAATTGGCTCCGATTATTTTGCGGCTTTCTTGCGCGGATTTATCAACAGCTGAGGTGAAATACCCCATCAACGTGACGCTGATAATCGACATAATCGTCACAGCAATCAAGATTTCCACGAGTGACATACCGTCTTCATTAGGCCCCACTTGCTTCAAGCGTTCATTGCGGCGCACCGTAAGTCCTCCTCACTACCTCACCGATTTGCCAGTCTAGTTGTTGTTTTGCTCGGTATCGAATTTAACGATCAGTGGCTGCTGAACCATTTCGACATTCGAACTGTCGACTAGTTTTAAGAAGACATAATATGTTCCGGATGTCGTGTTCGTTTTGGTTGTCACCGTTAATCGCTTCGATGCCAATGGTTTCCATTCATTTGCTTCCGGCGTCGCTGATGACTGTTTAATCACGTAATACATATTTTTCAACGTGAAGCCATGCTCGATATGACTACCGAATGTACGATCAGATACAGGATACTTCTCGTCCACCACAGCAACACTTACTGGTTTATCTGAAATATCACCAGCATTATAATTCATGCCTTTAAGCGTAGCCGCCAAACCTGGATTAACCACAAAATATTCAGGTGCTTCAACTGTTGTAGTTGTGCCTCCCATTGAAGTGGCTTCAAAGTAAATTTGATGCCAGCCTTGCCGTTTCTCAGCCGTATCGAAACCTGCCACATCGCTCAATCGAAACGCATAGGTATTGCCATTCTTCGTCATTTTCGATGAGCTAGAAGAAATAGAAAGTGATTTGTTGTCGAACCATACTCTTACGTTCGTTACAGGACTTAAATTATCGGTTGCCGTAATATAAATGATGCCATCGGCAGCGACATCTGTCGGATTTTTGATATCTTTACTCCAGCTAATCATTGGCCCAGTGCTATCTAAGGAAACATTTCCGGTTGCGACTGCTCCACCAATGGGAATTGAAGCGTTGCCGCTAATTGCATTCGTAAAGGCACGCGTCTGAAAATTCACGCCATTGCCATCAGGAATGACTACACCGCTCGATGTTTGTGATTGCCAATTGCCGTTATCAATGGCAATCTGATAACCTGCAATATAGGCACCTTGGAAGTCATCGTTAGCAAACACAGTTGAGCTTGGCAGCAGTGTGCTTGAACCAGACACAGCACGAAGCGCTCCTGGACCCATATGCCAACCATTTTCAGTAATCGCCTTCCCTTTCCCATCAATGAGTTCATAAGTCGCTGGTGCAGTTGGCTTCAAATCAAATTGGTCAGTTGTTCCATCTTTGTAACTAATTCGAACAATCGAATGATCAGGATCTATGAAGCGAATATCCGTAATTGCTAGATTTTTATTCTTAATCGTCCATTGTTTTTGTTTATCACTAGCACGTAAACGTTGTAACTCTCCCGCGCTATTTCCGATATACACATTCCCATATTTATCCACTACACGAACACTTACAGATAGCTGTGTACCAAAATTAATGTTGAATTGTCTATTCGCATTACAAGCATCGCGGTAAGTTACTTTAGCATCTTGGAGTGGATAGTCTCCAGCAGCCGTATCTGGGATTAATTTAATCGCCAAATCGATCTTGTCTTGTTCCAGGCTAAAAGGAAAATTAATGTCTCCAACTTTGATGATTACTTCATGTGTCACCGAGTCTAGAGTTACATTCGAAGCATTCTCGCCTGGCGCCAAGATGAATCCAGCTGGTATCGGTTGTTGTAGCTGTACATTTTTGAGCTGAGCGGGCGCTTCGATTGTTTTAGCAATGTTATCAAATATCGCGGAAAGTTGGCTCGCAGAGCTCGCTTCATAAGCCATTCCGCCCGTCTTTGTTGCAATATATTGCAACAATTCTAGATCAATTTCATCAGAGCCAGCTGTTGCCAACGCAATCGTAAACACTTTAATACCAAGTCCTGCTAGCACATCAGCATCTGCTTTTGCAGCATTCGCAGCACTTGTTTCGCCGCTTTTCTGCTTATTGCCATCGTTCTCATCGGTCCATACCGTAGCTTTACCGTCCGTTAGTAAAATAATTTGTTTAACAGGCTTCGTTCCACTCGCCGTTAGCATCGTCTTCGCTTTCGCAAGACCATCGTCAATATTGGTAGAACCATTAGCGTCTAATTTATTAATTTCGGTTTGAACTTTCGCATAATCCGTTGTCAAATCAAGTACTTTGGACGCCCCAGAACTAAATTTAATGAGTCCTAGACGGTCACCCATATTTACTGTTTTAAACTTATTAGTTAACGTAGCAGAGGCACTTTTTAAAATATCCAAACGAATTGGGGTTCTGCTATCACTTTTGATCATATGGTAATCCATACTTCCAGATACGTCAGCTACAAATGCAATATCAACCGCATCTCGCGTTTGTGTTACCGTATGTGTGCCACTTGGGTCTAGCGTGTAATTAATAGTAACCAATTGATTGCGTTCAACACTTGTAACGGGTACATTTCCCACTCCGCTAATCGCTAAGCAACCATTGTCTACTTCCGCCCCATAAACGGTATTCGTTCCAACGAAGCCAGGGAGCATACTTGTGAGCAACATCCCCGTCAATAAGATCGCACTTTTCTTTTTCGCTTTTTGATACCAATGCATAGTTACGAACTCCTTTCTACACCAAATGAATGATTCTCGAAATGACTTTGAAAGCTTCAGCGCGAGTGAGTGACCCTTGTGGTCTGAACGAACCATCTTCATAACCGCCAACAATACCTGCATATATCACATTTTGAAGAGATGCTTTATTTCCGTCAGTTAAGCTTGCGATATCTGTGAATTCACCAGTGCCAGATCCACCCTTAACGGCATACTTTTGCAAAATCCGATCAACGAGACCAACCATTTCAATGCGCGTAATGGGTAAATCCGGAGAAAAATTCAAATCTACGGGTTTCAAATCCAGCAAACCCATAGCCTGGGCAGAAGCAACCATGCTGGTTGACCAATGTTTTCCCATATCCTCGTAACCTTTGACAGGTGTTTGGACAGGTTCAATCCCTAATGCTTTAACAACAAGTGTTACAAACTCTGCTTTCGAGAGCGTACGATTCGGACGAATTGTGTGATCCTCATACCCATCGATAATCGATTTCTGCATAAGATCAAGGATGTCATCCTTCGCCCAATGGGTTAGTGCGTCACTCGGAACTGCGCTTACGGCCGTTTGTTTCCATGTACGCAGCGTTGGTACAGCATCTGGCATGTCAGGTAATTTCTTAACTGAGCCCAGTGATGGTGCAACGGCGCGATCAGGATCCTGAAAAACGATACCATATACGTTGATTAAACCATTCGATGATACCTTTGCGCTGCCATCTCGAGCTGTCTCTGCATCTGTTGGAATGTTCGCCCAAGGCACTTTGCCAAGGTATGCTTTGACACGATAGGACTCTTGGGATGCGCTTTCAAAGTACGAACGTGTCGTCTCTTCGACGTCAGTGGCATGGAAATCCAGTTTACCTGACACATCTACACCGATTTCATCCCAAAACACGAGCAAATCATTGTAATCTCGTGCGATTGCTCCCGTCCATATTTTCACATGTGCGCCAGAAGCATCTACGCTTGTAACAACTGCATAAGGTTCTTTGGAAATAATCATACCGACCTGCCAACCTGCTGGTGAAAGCTTCATGTTCTCGTATTGTTGACTGCGTGCTTCATTATCGAGTCCTTTTAATATGGCGAATGGATTGCTCGATTGGACACTGACTGTTGAATTAACTGCAGCTTCACTTGCGAGAACGGCTGTTGGTGACAGAATGGATACGACAAGAAGAGCAGTAATGAGTGCATGTTTATTAGTTTTCATTTAATCTTCTCCTAAGGTCATTTCATATTCTTTGATCGCATCTCGGTGGATAATGCCTTCTTCCACTAATTGCTTCAAGCTGGATACCATCGTTTGCATACCGATTTGTCGATTCGTTTGAATGACCGATTTGATTTGATAAATCTTTTCTTGCCGAATTAAGTTGGCTACAGCGGGTGTATTAATTAATATTTCCAGCGCCATGGCCCTTCCTCGTCCATCCATACGCGGTACTAAACGTTGGGATAAGACACTGATGAGTACGGATGCTAGCTGTACGCGTATTTGTCTTTGTTGCTCTGTTGGAAAAACATCGATAATCCGATCGACGGTTTGAGGAGCATCCGGGGTATGAAGAGTCGCCAGGACAAGGTGACCTGTTTCCGCTGCCGTAATAGCTGTCTTAATTGTTTCCAAATCCCGCATCTCACCAACTAGAATGACATCGGGATCTTGACGTAGAGCAGCACGCAAACCATTGGAGAACGTTAAAGTATCAATACCAATTTCACGTTGTGCCACCAAACAATTTTTACTTGGATGAATATACTCGATCGGATCTTCCAACGTAATAATATGTTTCTTCTGAGTTTCATTAATGAAATCGATGATAGAAGCAAGCGTCGTTGACTTGCCGCTGCCTGTAGGACCTGTTACTAGAACCAGACCTTGGTGCTTGTGTGCAAATTCCTGAACCAAATCAGGCAAATTTAAGCTAAAAAGGGAGGGCACTGTCGTCGACAAGACACGAAACACCATGTTAATATGTCGTTTTTGCTTAAATACATTGCCCCGATAACGAGAAAGACCTGGCAGCTCGAACGAAAAGTCAACTTCCCCCTTTTTAGACAATGTTTCATATTGTTCCTTCGTTAAAATTTCTTTCGCCATTCGATGTGTATCCTCAGGAGAAAGAACGGAATCAACCACCTTCATCAACTTCCCATGTAGCCGCATAAGTGGTTCTGTCGTTGCATTAATGTGCAAGTCAGAAGCCTTCGATTCGTAAGAAACACGCAGCAGATCTTTCAGTGATAAGGTGTCAGACGTCGTTGGTGAAATCATACTCATCGTATTTCCTCCCTTATACATGGTTTTATTAATAGACTGGATTCGTCTTTCCAGCAGGCTTCGTATAAGGAACCTGAAGCGGATTCTTGAAAAACTTCTGTAACCCTGGTGCATAATAGGAAACCACGGAAACATTGACCGTTATTTCTCTTTTCAAAGCATTCAGCTTCACGGGCGCTCCGCCCTTAACCGCAAACGTCAACTTGTCAATCTGCATCAAGCGATTGGTCGTTTGCAGTTCATCTAGAAAACGATGGATCTGCGCGTAATCTCCTTTAGCTGTTGTGTTGAGTTTGATCGGAATGGCAAGGGATGGCATCGGTGGAGCCACCTGTGTAACGGTTGTACTTTCTTTCGCAGGGGCTGGTGAGCTCGTTGGAGCTTTACTCACAACATCGGACGCCTTGCCAATTTCAAAGTTGTAACTGGCCAGTGACATCTTCGTAATGACCTCTAACATCCGAATCTCACGTATGAGCCCTTCTACATCCGGTTCTTCAGGCACGTGAATACGTGTTTGTGAGAGGCTTACTTGTTCCGCAGCACCAATTGCACCACCGCCGGCTGATCGTTTATTCAAGTCGTCTAGTTCTTGTTTTTTCTGTATAAGAAGTCTCTCTTTGGAGAGCTTTTCACTTTGAAGTGGTGAAATGAAATTGATATACACCATCACAAGCGCCAACGCGAGGATGAACGCCACGATGATTTGATTCCTTTTACTGCTGAGCATGCTCATACGTTCGATCAACCTTTCTTGTTGGGCTCGGACTTGTATTGAAGCTCGAAAGTCGCTTGAATGACAGGCAATGGCGGTTCAGCAACAACCGGTGCATTTTTATCTTCTTGTGCCGCTATCACTTTGTTCATCCCACTGGTAGAAATTAAGGTAAACGAGCTGGAAGCTTTCGTCGCTTGCATGAATGTAATGATATCTTCGCTTGTAGCAAAATTCCCTGTCACCTTAACCTTATTACCATCTCCGAAGGAGAGAGCCGTAAGATTTGAGGAAAGTGGCATTAGAGCAGAAAGCTTATCGAGCACATCTGTCGCTACGGGCTTGCTTGCGAGGAGTTGTTTCGGTAAAGCAACGAAATCAGCAACCGCCCCAGCCGAAGGCGAGCTTGCAATCTTCGTTTGACTTTCTTTAATTTGAAGGTTCACTTGCTCCAATGCCTTATTCGTGTTCTTAATTTCTGACTTTGCGCTCGTATACATCCATCCCATTCCACCGACCACCACCACGATCGCAGTTAGAAACACATAGCGGAGAATGGGACTAGTTCTTGCTTCTTCTTCGTGCCGCATTTGCAGCAAGTTAATTTCGATGGATTGTAGCTTCTGTACGCCTGCACTCATCGTCCTTAAGCTCCTTTCATCGCCAGTCCAACTGGAACCGCGTAGGCTTGACATGTTGTGTCTTCATCTTTCAGAATGGCAGGCAATGGAAACGATGTAATCTCACCTGTGAAAGCACTCTCTAAATGTTCTGGAAGTGCCGTGATCCACTCATGATCGCCTACCAAATAAACGAGCTCGACATGCTTCTGATCGTTGGAAACCGTGTATTGGAAATAATTCAAAACACGACCAAGCTCCATAGATAGATTGCGCGCATAAGCTGCAAGCTGATCGGTGCCTGTATCTAGGAAGAAACTCGTATTAATCTGAATCGATCGAAAAAATACAGGGATGCCATCTACGAATATGCTAACATCCGCATGATCTGGCTCGACATGCAGCAGCATGAATCGTTCCTTCATCGCGGAGCCAGTTAATTTGGTATGACGTACCAACATACGATGAAGAGCTAGTGGTGCCAAATCAACAGCTACTGGCACTAACCCTGATTGCTTGACGACGTGTGCATAGCTTTCAACCACCTCGCCGGGTGTCGCAAAGATGAGAACTTCCTCTTGTGCCGAAGACTTGGTAGACTTCACTACACCTTCCGAAGAAGCAGCCGCTTCATCTTTCGGGGCTCCGAGTCGAACAAAATCAAACACCGGATTTTTGAAAGGCAATTGCTGTCCGCCATGTAATTCAACGTCGATCATATTACGTAAAGCTTTATCTTTTAAGGCCGAAAAAACGGATTTACGGAGTACCACATTGGATAGTGGCACCGTCACATTGATATGTGCACCTTGTAACCCAATTTGCTTGACTAGGGTTGAAATGCGCGCAATGACCGAATCTTCGTCCACGAATTTTCCGTGTTTAATACTGCCTCTATCCAGCGCAATGGAATGACGCTGTGTCAGGGTAACCTGTCCATTCACGTTCATGATTTCAACCAACTTCGCTTCTGTATCCGAAATTTGCATGCCGTATGTATACTTGCTCGTTTTCTTTGCGAACATTGCGGTAACTCCTCTCGGTTATGCTTGACTTGAAATTGGCGCGCCGCCCGAAGACGGCGCGCGCTTGTTTAATTACTCTCGAACGTCTGTTGTGGCTGTACCGAATTTCAATGCATCAATATCTACTTCTTTAACGGACGTGATGTGTGATACCCCACCAGTACCTGCCTTCACAAGTGAAACCGTATACGTGTAGTTTCCAGTCGTCGTATCTTGTGAAACAACAACCTTGGAAAGATCTTTATCATATCCGTTTGGTTTGTCAGATGGATTTTTGGGAACAGTTTCCAAGAATCCACCTTTTTCCAACTTATCTAAGGACCAACCAGCAGCGTCTGTAGCTTCAGCAGGGCTTAAACCTTGACCTGTAATCATTAATCGCGTTGCATCAATGACCATATGGGCATTCGATTTATGTGCGCTTACGCGTGCATTCTTAATAATTCCTCCAACAGATGGAATCGCAATCGCAGCAATAATCGCAATGATAACGATAACCGCTAGCAACTCAATCAAAGTCAAACCTTTTTGGTTTTTGTTTAACTCTTTCAAAGAAAATTTCGAAAACTTCGGTAAACGGAAATTCATCTTTTTGCTGTTCATTGTCAATTCGTTCATTGCATTCCCACCTCTAGGTTTATTTTGGTTATGTACCTGATCTTGCCAATCTTGACTTACGTTATGTTGTAATGCTTGTAAAGACTGCGACATGTTTGTCTATCACCTCCCTTCAAGTTAGTAAGAAATTAGTTAAGGAAATTATCGTACATTTTGAACATCGGACTCATGATCGCTGCTACAATTACACCAACTATGCTGGAAACAAAGAGCAGCATGAGGGGTTCAATCACCGCCTTTAATCGATCTACACTCTGATCAACGTCCGCTTCGAAGAAATCAGCAATCTTGGCTAGCATATTATCGACTTGCCCTGTCTCCTCCCCAATGATTAGCATTTGCACTACCATTTTGGGGAAAATACCACTTTTCTGAATCGGTTCCGATAGCATTTTACCTTGCTGCAAGCTGTCTTTAGCATCTCGGAGCACCTTGGCAATCACCCGATTACCAACTACTTTCGCGGTTACATCCAGGGCCTGTAAGACAGGCACTGCACTCACGAACAGAGAGGACATCGTACGCGTCATTCGAGCAACTGCAGCTTTTTTGAGAATAATACCAAAGACTGGAATCTTAAACTTGATCGTATCGATCCAGTACTTTCCTTCTTCACTCGAAGCAAAGCTCCGATACAAGATAATCACACCTACCAACCCTGCCAAGAACATCCACCAATAATGCACGATGGCATCACTGGAGTTCATGACAAATTTTGTGATAAGTGGTAATTCGGATCCTTGCTCTAGAAACATATCTGCGAAAGTTGGGACAATTTTCAGAAGTAGGAAAATAACGACACCAATGGCGATTATCAAAACTACGATTGGGTAAGTCATCGCTGACTTAACCTTTTGAACCGTTTTGTGTTCTTTCTCGTAATGATCCGCCATTCGTTCCAGAACCTCGTCCAAATTACCGCCGGTTTCACCGGAAGCCATCATATTGACAAACATATCGGGAAATACTTTCGGATGTTCGCCCATCCCTTTCGATAAGGGGTGCCCGCTTCTGATTTGCTCCGAGATATCACCTAATGYCGCTTTCAAATATTTGGAGGTGGATTGATCTTCCAGAATCGAAACAGCTTGATCAATTTGAATCCCGGCTCGGATCAATGTAGCGAATTGCCGACAGAAGATGACGAAGTCCTCTAGCTTGACTGCCCTACCGATATGAATCTCCAGATCCATCGTTGTCTTCCGCTGCTCTTGGATGCTCCGAATGGTTATCCCGCGTCCTCGCAACTCCGTAATCGCCAGTTGTTTGTTCTGTGCTTTCACCATCCCTTTCAGCTTCTTACCGCTTTCATTGACGGCTTCATACGTAAAGTTCGCCAAGTTATTGTTCACCCCCATTCATAGCTTCTTCATTTCACTGCTATTCGTCTGCCACGGCTTTCAACACTTCTTCAATTGTGGTATGACCTTGGCGAATCTTGAGCAAGCCATCGTAGAGCATATTTTTAAAACCATTCTTCATCAAATGCTGCTCCAACTCGCTAACTGGTCGATTCTGCACGATTAGGCTGCGCAGCGGTTCATCGACAACTAGCAGTTCATGTACGGCGATACGACCTCTGTAACCTGTTTTATTGCATGTTCCACAGCCCTTGCCCCTCGTTACCATAATCGGCTTATCCATGGCTCTCGGCGAAGTCATAGGTACTACAACCCCTGTTCCAGTCCCCGCCAGTTGTTGTTCAGTTCCGTTTAGCAGCCCATGCGTTTCTAGCAGCTTCATTTCATCCTCTCTGGCAGGTACCTGGGCTGCACATTCACGACATACGCGCCGCACTAGGCGCTGAGCTACGATACAGGAGAGCKAGGAAGCGATGAGATAGGAATCAATTCCCATATCGACAAGTCGGCTAATCGTACTGACGGCACTGTTCGTATGAATGGTGCTTAACACCAAGTGCCCCGTTAGGGAAGCACGTACCGCAATTTCTGCAGTCTCCGCATCCCGGACCTCCCCGACCATAACAATGTTCGGATCTTKCCTGAGAATGGATCGTAAGCCAGAAGCGAAAGTTAGACCAATCTGCGAGTTAACCTGTACTTGCGTTACACCATTCATTCGATACTCGACGGGATCCTCAACCGTAATGATTTTGACATCATCACCATTTAATTGACCCAATGCTGAATAGAGTGTTGATGTTTTCCCGCTTCCCGTAGGTCCTGAGATCAGCATGATCCCATTGGGCTTCTGAATCATTTTGTCGAATTTCACCAAATTCGCGTCACTGAGCCCCAATTCGGCAATTTTTTTAACACCTGCCGATTGATCTAAGATCCGAAGAACGATACTTTCACCATGAACTGTCGGTAATGTCGAAACCCGTATATCAATTCGGCGGTTATCCACCTGCATCTGGATTCGACCATCTTGCGGTAGTCGTCTTTCCGCGATGTTCAACTTTGCAATGATTTTCAATCTTGCGGTCAAAACTCCCTGCATATGCTTCGGCAGCGCTTTCTCCGTTCGAAGCACACCATCGATTCGGTACTTCACGATCAGCTGTTTCTCTTGAGGATCAACATGAATGTCGGACGCCCTCTGCTGCACAGCGGATTGAATGATTTGATTGACMAGCTTTACGATCGGTGATCCTTGATCATTCGCTTCGGATTCCTCATCTTTGATCTCGATTTTATCTAAGTCGACCATCAATTCATCGACAGATTCTTTCATGCCATAATTTTTTGTGATGGCTTGCTCGACTTCAGAACGAATGGCTATGACTGGCTGCACACTCATGTTCGTCGCCATTCGAATTTCTTCAATGGCTCCATAGTTCAACGGATCAACCATGGCAACTTTGATTTTGCCATTCTTACGTTCAATCGGGATCACACAGTGCTTACGAGCAAGCGTTTCTGGGATAAGCTGAACGGTTTGCATATCGAGTTGTGTCTCAAACATGTTAACAACCGGAAACCCTAACTGAAATTCGAGAACTTCAACCAGTTGTCTTTCTGTGATCAACCCTTTATCGATAAGAATCTCACCGATTTTCTTCCTCGTGTGCACCTGCTGCTTCAGCCCTTGTTCAAGCTGATCCTCTGTGATGAGTCCGTTCATTACAAATAATTCACCTATGCGCATTGGGGGGTCCTCCCTTCTGTTAATAGAGTACGTGACGGATCTGTGCAACCTAACAAGTGATTTAAGGTGATTTCAGCTCTTCCGCTGTTGGCGCCTTCGCAATGACAATGGGATGCGGTGCGTAGTAATCTTTATATTTCAACTCGTTCTTGCCATCATTCTTCACATCAGCGAATACCTTGACTAGAAGTCCTGATTGACCTTCACTACGTTTATCACCTTGACCAGCCAGTGTAAAATCCGTGAGTACAATACTCTCTGGTGCGAATACTTCTTTACTAACCGTAATTTTCGGAGCTTTCCAATCMGTTTTCGGTTTCCCATTGAACGTAACAACAGGTGTTTCCCCGTTGTATATCACGCCAACTGTTATGGGTACGCCGATTGAATTATAGAAGGTTAAATCTTTCAGCTCGCTTTGAAAATTAACATCGAATCCAGCAGCTGCATAAGCGGGATTATCTTGATGCGGATAACGTTCACCTACTTGCATGCCAGCACGCAGTGCAGCTTCATACAATAAGGATGCCACATGCGATAACTCATCTGCCTTCTTCTCAGGCATTTTGCCTTTGCTGATCTCGGTCAACCAAGCCTGGAAGGAAAATAGCTTCCCTGACTCAATCTTGATCAGTCCCACCTGCTCTAGCCATGATTTCTCATTCGCATTTACAGCAACAATACTCTGCGCTTGCGAAATGACTTGCAGACCCGATGTTGACGTCTTGTCTGGTGAAGTTGTTGCTGCTGTACTTATAGGTGTACTAGCAGGTACAGCTGTTGGCGATGCCGTGGCCGTAGTTGTTGGCGTTGATACCGGATTAACCGATGGCTTCGCACTTTCTTTGTCCACGCCAGCTGCAAGCGCTGTTTCTTTCGTTGAAGCATGATCCGTGTTTTTCCAGAACATCAAACTTTCCAGTTTGTGTTCAGAATTCCACTCAATGAACCCTGCCGCCGATAATCCATATACACTTCCAGAACCGACGACGCCTAGAAGAAGAATCCATTTAATAGGCTGCAGGATCAAGGCCCTTCTTCTTTGTCTCATAGCCAACCGTCCCTCAAAGCTCGACATTTTCCCTCCCGTTTCGGTGGGATGCCTCAAATATAGACGGTAATTTCTGTAGAGCAAATCATACATATTTATTAATTCAAATGACCTAATGCATGAACTATAATTCTTAAGCCACGTTAGCCATTCAGACGCTATTTTGTAGGGAATTCAATCTAGTTGGGGGCAGGAGCAGGGGGCTGAAGTCGGGATTTTGCTAATGAGGTCGTACTTAGGAAGCGGTTTCATATAGTTCTTTCGATGCGCCCATTGGCCTTGTAAAATTAACAACTTCTATATATCACTTGCATATATATCTGATCGAACGCGCTTTTTCAGCAAATTCCTTAAAAAATGGGTCTTCATCGTATATGTAAATTCTAACCATGCCAAAGCATGTAAGGGATTTCCATGGTATTCACTCGTAGAAAACCCGAACTTCTCGGGCCGCTGCTTGTTTTTCACTACAAATCTTTCTATTAATTCAAGTCCTATGGACGTTGAACATATAAAAAAAGCCCCAATCCCCACATACATCGTGAAAGATCGAAGCTTTTTTCTACAATTTGAACCATTTCTCAGCTTAATACGTCAATATGTATAAAGATTATGTAATGCATATGTATGTCTTCTTGGTGTAAACYCTAAATAGCGCCAAGAACACTAAGTATCAATGATGCTTTGGAATTGACTTTCAACTTGCGATTGATTTTCGTTACATAGACACGCACCGTATTTTCACTGATCCCCAAGACTTTGCCGATTTGCTTATAATCGTAATCAAGCAACCAATACGTCGCGACTTCCTTTTCACGCAGCGTTAGCTTGAAAGCTTTCAATCGTTCTTCCAGCATTTCCTCAACGAACCATGTTTTACTTTGCAATTCGGTCTTTCTGAGCTCATATTCAAGCAGAAGAGCAATCGATTTGATACATGGATACATAAAAKGTGCTGAAATATACTGAAAKGCAGTCAAAACTAAGTAGCCGATGATCTGACTATCCGCTGTTTGAATCGGAACGCACATTGTCACCCAGTTGTGCATCGTATCCAGATAGTGATCCTCACCGCTTATCCAAACTGGACGCTGTAGATCAATAGCTGCCGAAACCGCATTGGTCCCCGCACTAGACAGCGATAACGAAGATCCAATCCCGATGTTGTTCAAATTCGCGGCTTGCAAGATGGATCGTTCATCCCCATTAATCGTTAAGATGACTCCATGATTATCCGTGACCATCAGTAAATTAGGAAAGTAGAAGGTGTTCGTCTTCAGATGTGCTTGCCGAAGGATGACATCCATGAGTCCTTGGTTTTTAGCTAGTAGCCGTTCCATCATCTTTCCTTGCACGCGAAACCTCACGCGCGTCGAATCTCTTTGAACGCCATTAAGAAATGATTTCTCATGTAGCTTGGCTATCTCCGCTTGTGAGATGCCGACTCTCTCTGTAAATTCATGCATTTGCGTCTCTTCAGCTAAACCTTTCATCAATCCCACTCCCTTTCCCTATGTAACCCCGAAATGAACTAGCATCCATGCTGTGAGTAGAATTGAATTATTTGTCGTATTCCGTCGCCCCTATCTTCACAACCTTTACAAATTTATGTATTTTTCGCGCATGTGTCACTAACTATAAGGCTCAAATCGAATGCTTGAAATAGTGCAAAGGTAGTAATTCTAGTAAGATAGTATACTTGCACTACAAAAAGACAGCGTTCACAGGTTTTCCATCATGATTAAGGATTCTTGGCATGTGCCGTTCGTAGGATATATACGAAAAAAGTGTCCTGTTTTAAAAGGATCCCTGATAATCGCTACTAAATCTGCTAACCGCTTCAACTATTTTCTACTATTCCGCCCGAATTAGTCGATTATTCGACTATCTCCACTCATCTTTCTTCCACTAGAATTAATCAATTCTAATATCCACTCAAAAAATTGTTCGAATATCCCCTAACCTTTTCGAAACTGAAGGCATATTATATAAAAAAAACTTATCCATTCACCAAATAATGTTGATAAAGAGATAAGAATGCCTAGGAGGCGAGATGCCAATGACGCTCATTAGAGCAATTGAACAGACATTCTGTAAGTTGCATGCACCAACACTGGAACAATTAAAAGAGGCACTACAATCGATAGAGAGACATCTACTCTTCGTTCCAGAATTCAAAACCGAGCCCTCTCAACTACCCTATGGCAGAAATGTGGTGTTTAGCTCACCCGAACTGGAAGTTATCGTCATTCACATTCCGGCTTCCCGCTCTACAGCCATCCATAATCATGGCTTGTCCATTGGCGCGGCTTATTTAGTCTCAGGATCCTTAGTGAATTCAACCTTCTCATTAGATACAGAAGGCTATCCTATTGCTCAAAAGGATGACTTCATCCAAGCAGGGGAATATTTCACTGCGCCTGCAGATCAAATTCACCAGTTAAGCAATCCATTTCATGAACCGGCTATTTCACTCCATGTGTATACACCGCCGCTGCGTGAAGTTCGACGTTACTTACCTTACAGCGAAGTTTTAGATTATGTTATCTAGAAGACAAAAACCCCTTGCAAGCCTACGTCATTTTGACGAGCTTACAAGGGGTTTTCAATTCATTACCAATTAGAATTGTAGGGCATTTTCGATAAAGGCTTTCAATTCAGAAATCGGCATACGTGTTTGTTCCATCGTATCACGATCACGAACCGTCACTTGACCATCTGTTTCGGACTCGAAATCATATGTGATACAGAAAGGTGTTCCGATCTCATCGTGACGACGGTAACGTTTACCGATCGAACCTGTATCATCATAATCCACCATGAAATGCTTCGCTAGATCAGCAAATACAGCCTGAGCACCTTCATTCAATTTCTTGGAAAGTGGGAAAATCGCTGCTTTCATTGGAGCCAAAGCTGGGTGGAAGTGAAGCACTGTACGGCTGTCATCACCTTCAAGCTTTTGCTCTTCAAACGCATCAATCAGAAGCGCCAACGTAACACGGTCTGCTCCAAGAGAAGGCTCGATACAATAAGGAACATAACGCTCATTCGTTTCTGGCTCGATGTAGTTGAAATCTTCACCGGAATGCGCCATGTGCTGCTTCAAATCGAAGTCTGTACGATCCGCGATACCCCAAAGTTCGCCCCAACCGAACGGGAATTTGTACTCAATATCCGTTGTCGCGTTACTATAGTGAGACAACTCATCTTCGTTATGATCACGAAGACGAAGATTATCGGCTTTTGCACCTAGGGAAAGCAACCAGTTATGGCAGAAGCTTCTCCAGTACTCGAACCATTTCATGTCTTCACCTGGTTTGCAGAAGAACTCAAGCTCCATTTGTTCGAATTCACGCGTACGGAACGTAAAGTTACCTGGCGTGATTTCGTTACGGAAGCTTTTACCGATTTGACCGATACCAAATGGCAGTTTCTTACGCATCGTACGTTGTGCGTTTTTGAAGTTAACGAAGATCCCTTGTGCTGTTTCCGGACGAAGGTATACAACGTTGGAGCTTGCTTCTGTTACGCCTTGGAACGTTTTGAACATCAGGTTGAATTGACGAATATCTGTGAAATCTTTGCTTCCGCAATCTGGACACACGATGTTGTGTTCCACGATCAGTTTCATCATGTCATCGAACGTCATGCCATCAACGATGATTTCGATATCCTTCTCAGCCAGCTTGTTTTCGATCAATTTATCCGCACGGTGACGGGCTTTACAGCTTTTGCAATCGATCATTGGATCGTTGAAGTTACCAACGTGACCGGATGCCACCCATGCTTGCGGGTTCATCAAGATCGCTGCGTCTAATCCTACGTTATAAGGGGATTCTTGAATGAATTTTTTCCACCATGCGCGTTTAATGTTGTTTTTCAACTCAACACCAAGCGGGCCGTAATCCCACGTATTTGCCAAACCGCCATAAATTTCTGAACCTGGGAATACGAAACCTCTGTGCTTCGCCAATGCGACGACTTGCTCCATTGTTACACTCATTGTTCAATCGCTCCTTAAGCTTCTTCTATGTGGGTCTTCGCCCGATGACAACACCGTTTGGATATGAGCAAACATCAAAAAAGCTCAACATCCAAAGGCATCAAATAATGCCTAGGGACGAGAGCTTTAGCACCCGCGGTTCCACCCTAGTTGATATACCTGATACAAGCATATATCCCCTTTATCTTATAGGCTCCGGATAGCCGTTTCCTTGACCTTCATTCTGGGCTTTCACCATCCCCAGCTCGCTGAACATGAAGTCCGTCAAGTACTATTCATCCTTCACAGCCATAATTGATCATTCAATTGGTCTTAGTTTACAGAATATCGCAGCAAAAATCAATCTCCCAATATAATAAGAGTTCTAATAGTTGAGTTTTCAGCGCCGAGAAGGTTGTGAGAACCTGAAGAAGGAGGAGCGGAGTGTAGGCAAAACCTACATGAGCACCGGATTTCAAAGGTTAACACAAGATTCGATGTCGAAATACTACCTGGTTTGCTTCGCGATCAAAAGACGACTTTAAGAACATCCTTTAATATAAATGGGGCCGGCGATCTTCAAAAACGGGGATCTTACCTCGAACGCGGACAACTTCTTCTAAATCGATTGTCGCACGCAAGATCGCTTCACTTTCATCACCTTCAACCAAAACCTCGCCCCAAGGGTCGATGACCATCGAATGTCCAAAGAAATTGGTCGTACCGCTCGTCCCAACGCGATTGCAAGAAACGACGTACATTTGATTCTCAATCGCTCGCGCCATAAGCAATGTACGCCAGTGGTGCAGGCGCGGATGCGGCCATTCTGCAGGCACGAACAAAATACGTGCTCCATCTAACGCTAATTTACGTGACAGCTCCGGAAAACGAATATCATAACAAATCATCGCCCCAGCAGGCACACCTTCTAGCTCAAACAAGCCTAGTTGCTCTCCACTGTGCAAAAATTTCTCCTCATCCATAAGACGGAACAGATGAATTTTGGAATACTCTGCGATTTCGTTACCTTCGCGATCCCATGCATATATCGTGTTGAGCACACGATCTTCTTTTTTATCCGCAATCGATCCACCAATAATGTTCACTTGATGAGTCCGCGCAAAATTGCTCAAGAACATTTTCGTTCTCTCACCATTTACATCGGCCAGCTCATGAATTTCCGTTAAAGCATAGCCTGTATTCCACATTTCGGGAAAAATAAGGACATCAGGTTTCTGTGCCGCTTCAACGGCTTCCAAAAGCAACTTCTCTAAATGAGCAAAGTTCGCATTCGGATTTCCGATTGTAATATCCATTTGAATTAGAGCAACATTAAGTAATTGTGAAGACATAGCGAAATACTCCTTCCAGGAACAAGAAAAATGCGTATGTGTACATACTAGTCGAAATATGCGTTTAACTCAACATTCACTTGCCATGCAAATCGGACTATACTACATCGTAGGTTTAAAAAGCTTAGACTGACCTCTTGCGATGCTGAGCGTCTGCCAATCCTGGGAAGACCAATGCTTGCACAACAAAACAATTTGCCCAACATGATACCCATAATGCGAAACTTGACGCTGAATAGCCTGTAAGACAGTATGACTCTCACCTCGAATAAGCACCTGTGAAAGCACATTCTCGGAAGTTAATGAGCCGAGGGTTGTAAACAACACTTGCCAGCCATCTTCCCAAAGTGCTAGTAATTGTTCTCGGGAAAGTCGATCCCCTTCAAACTCAGCATCGCGATCTCGCCATTCTTTTTCTCCATCCGTGGTTAAAAAATCGGTCCAACGGGACAACATATTGCCATGCATATGCTTGATGATCACTTCTAGGGAATTCGACCCTTCATCTATAGTCTGATAAAAGAAGACCTCATTTGTCTGGGCAAATGATTTATCGCCCAATTTCTTCATACTTTGAAAAGCACGTATCGATTCCTGCAGAAAAACATCCGCTACATGAGCTTGATTTGTCATCGTCATTCATCTCCTTCGCCGATCTATGGTTCCATCATATGTCAATGTCAAAATGAAGTACAATCGATTATCTTCATCGACTATGAAAAAAAGATTAATCATGTTACATTTAGGGTATAGTTTAAAATCCCGACCTCCGGAGTGTGAATTAAATCGTGACAAACGTATCTTCAACAACTTCTCGATTTGCCATACAACCAGCTGAAAGAATGAAGGGTCTGCCTACACAATTCTTCGCAACGCTCGTTGGTAAAGCAAATGCACAAATCGCCGCTGGCCATGATGTCATAAATTTAGGCCAAGGGAATCCTGACCGTCCTACGCCTCCGCATATTGTGACTTCCATTCAGGAAGCTTCTGCGAATCCGTTGTATCATAAATATCCGCCATTCAGCGGTTTTCCATTTCTGAAACAGGCGATTGCACAGCGTTATAAAGAGGATCACAACGTGGATTTAGATCCCGATAGCGAAGTTGCGATCTTGTTCGGCGGCAAAACAGGTCTCATCGAAATTGCCCAATGTTTATTGAATCCTGGCGATGTCTGCCTAGTTCCTGATCCTGGCTATCCTGATTATTGGTCAGGTGTCGCACTAGCCCATGCCGAAATGGCATTCATGCCGTTGCGTGAGGAAAATAACTTCCTGCCTGACTATTCGCAGTTAAAACAGTCTGACTTGGACCGCGCGAAGCTGATGTTCATTAATTATCCAAATAACCCAACGGGTGCAACAGCTCCTGCTTCTTTTTATGAGGAAACAGTTGCCTTCGCTGAGAAAAATGGTGTCGTTGTTGCCAGTGATTTCGCCTATGGGGCTATTGGATTTGATGGTCAGAAGCCGATCTCATTCCTGCAAACTCCTGGAGCCAAGGAAGTAGGCATTGAGTTCTATACCTTGTCCAAAACATACAATATGGCCGGCTGGCGTRTTGGCTTTGCCCTCGGTAACAAAGAAGTCATTCGCCTTATTAACTTGATGCAAGATCACTATTATTGTTCTTTGTTTGGCGGTATCCAAGCGGCGGCGGCTACAGCTTTAACGTCCTCACAAGACTGTGTCACAGAACTGCGTGATGTGTACGAAAGTCGTAGGAACGCGTTGTATACGGCACTTGCCAGCATCGGCTGGAACGCTAAACCATCGCAAGGATCCTTCTTCTCATGGCTGCCAGTACCGAAAGGTCATTCCTCACAGAGTCTTGCCGATTTACTACTGGAAGAAGCTAAAGTTGTCGTAGCACCAGGCGTTGGTTTCGGAACGCACGGTGAGGGCTACGTCCGACTGGGCCTTCTTTCTTCGGAAGCACGGTTGGAAGAAGCTGTGCAGCGGATTGGGAAATTAAATCTTTTTTAACACCTAAGTATCCAAAGGTCTTTGATGGCAAGCCATTTATACCTTTACAAAGACTCGACTACCATGCTATTCTAGATAAAATAAAAATTCCAAACAGCAACGTTATGATGGGAATAGTACGAATCGTGCCGCACGTAACCAGGGAGTAAGCTCCACMCGACTGAGAGAGCTTGCCGTGAACCGAATCCGAACCCGCCCCTGAACCGTCAACGATGAGTTGAACAGAACCCTACTGTTATACAGGGAATCTAGAGTTGAGTGCTTTCTATTTGATATGCGCTAATCTAAGGTGGTACCGCGGAAGCAACAGACTTTCGTCCTTATGTTTTAAGGACGGGAGTCTTTTTTGTATCTACATAGTTGGAAATCGAAGGATGGGATGAACATGACTCAGCGAATCGTTGTCAAAATCGGCAGCTCCTCATTAACCTCAGATACGGGTGGCTTGAATCCGGATAAAATACGTTTTTTTGCGGCTGAACTCGCACAATTGCAGCGCAGCGGCAGCCAAGTGCTGCTCGTGACCTCAGGCGCAGTAGCCGCAGGCTTCACCTCCCTTGGCTACCKCACACGGCCCAAGGTGCTGCACGAGAAGCAGGCCGCCGCAGCCGTCGGCCAAGCGCTCTTAATGCAGGCGTACCATGAAGCATTTGCCTCCCACAGCGTAAGCGTGGCGCAAATTCTACTGACTCGGTACGACTTCTCCAACCGCAAGCGCGTGCAGAACGCGATGATGACGATTGACGAGCTCCTGCAGCGCGGCGTCGTCCCGATTATTAACGAGAACGACACCGTCTCGGTAGATGAATTGAAATTCGGCGACAATGATACGTTGTCGGCATTGGTAGGCAATTTGGTCAAAGCGAACAAATTGATCATCATTACCGATATGGACGGCCTATACACGGACGATCCTCGCAAGAACGCGAACGCACAGCGTATCGATCGCGTAGACGCCATCAGCGATGAGCTGTTCAGCTTCGCTGGAGGCTCTGGGAGCGCGGTCGGCACCGGCGGCATGCGCTCCAAGGTCGAGGCCGCCCGCATCGCAATGCGCGGGGGCGTGCCGGTCTTCATCGGGCGCGTGCTGGAGGAGGGTGATCTGAACCTTGCCGTTGGCGGAACGGGCAAGGGAACGTATTTTGACACGGCGCTGAACAATCTGCCGGTCAAGAAGCAGTGGGTCGGCTTCCACTCGCTGCCCCAAGGGCAAATCATCGTTGATCAAGGGGCGAAAGCTGCCTTGATCAACGGTGGGAAGAGCCTGCTCCCCGCTGGCATCACGGCAGCGGTTGGCGACTTCCACCCCGGCGACGTCGTCGAGGTGATTTGCAGTGAAGGCGCGCTGCTGGGCCGCGGCGTCGTCAATTATGCGGCTTGGCAAGTGCAAGCCGCAGCAGGCCTATCGACCGACGAAGTCCAGAAGCGTGTCGAAGTGTCGCGCATCGAAGTCATCCACCGCGATGAATGGGTGCCTTTGACATGAGACAACAACGATTACTAAACCCAACATTACGAGATGTACCGGGAGATGCCGAGGCAGCCAGTCACCGACTCATGCTGCGAGCAGGACTCATTCGACAGTTATCCAGCGGTATTTATTCCTACTTACCCTTGGGTCTTAAGGCCCTTCAACATATTCAAACGATCGTACGTGAAGAAATGGACCGCGCTGGTGCACAAGAAATGCTCATGCCTGCCCTCCATCCTGCCGAATTATGGAAAGCCTCAGGTCGTTGGGATGTCTACGGTGCTGAATTAATGCGGCTTGAAGACCGCAATGGTCGTGAGTTTGCTTTAGGCGCTACACATGAAGAAGTCATTACAACACTCGTTAAAGATGAGATTCATTCTTATAAAAAGTTACCTGTCACGCTATATCAAATCCAAACGAAATATCGCGATGAGCGCAGACCTCGCTTCGGCCTGCTGCGTGGCCGTGAATTCCTTATGAAGGATGCGTACTCCTTTGATCGCTCCGCAAGCGGACTTGACGCCAGTTATCAAGCGATGTTCGATGCTTATGTTAACATTTTCACACGATGCGGTTTACAATTCCGAGCAGTTGAAGCCGATTCCGGCGCGATTGGCGGTACGGATACGCATGAATTCATGGCCTTGGCAGATGTGGGTGAGGATACGATTGTACATTGTCCATCCTGTCAGTATGCGGCTAATTTGGAGAAAGCCACTGGCGTAATTTCCAACGAAGGTACCTCATCTACCGGCGAGCCACATGCACAACCAACGAAAATACACACACCTGGCGTAACGAGCATCAAACAATTAAGCCAATTCCTTGCCATTGAACCGCAGCAAATTATCAAATCCGTTGCCATCCAAGCGGAAGGCGAGCCTGTGATCGTGCTCATCCGTGGAGATCTCGAAATCAATGAKATCAAGCTGAAGCAGGTTCTCGGTGTAGCTGAAATCACGATGCTATCCGAAGCTGAAATCAAAGCGCTTGGTTCGATAGCCGGGTTTATTGGGCCGCTTGGTCTATCATCCGTCAAATTACTTGCAGACACATCGATTCAAGGCTTAAATAACGCCGTTGTTGGCGCCAATGAAGCAGACTATCATCTTCAGCACGTAGATGTGCAGCGTGATCTTGGTGCATTAACCTATGCTGATGTTCGCAATGTGGGCCAAGGAGAAAGCTGTATGCATTGCGGGCATGAACTCGCTTTTGCCAAAGGCATTGAAGTTGGGCACGTATTCAAGCTTGGTACCAAATATAGTGAATCCCTCGGAGCTACGTTCAGCGATGAAAATGGCGTCTCCGAGCCAATGATCATGGGCTGTTATGGTATCGGCGTCTCTCGTGTTCTAGCTGCTGTTATTGAACAGCACCAGGATGAGCGAGGCATCATTTGGCCGACTGCTATCGCGCCTTACTCGATTCATTTATTAACCGTTCAGGTGAAGGATGAAGCCCAAATGACATTATCMGAGGAGATCTATCACGCCTTAACTAGCGCAGGTTATTCGGTCCTGTGGGATGATCGTGAGGAACGCCCTGGCGTGAAATTCAACGATGCTGATTTGCTCGGATTCCCATTACGATTAACCGTTGGTAAGAAAACGAGTGAGCGAATTATCGAATGCAAAGAACGCCGTCAAGGCGAGGTCTATGAACTGAACGTGGAACAATTGTTAACGCATTGCCAATCCTTATTTAACTAGGAGGTCTACCCATGAGTGAAGTGATTACAAAATCTAAGCTTGCTAAGCAAGCTGCCCAAGCAATGGGCAATCTTACAACTGAGCAAAAAAATGCAGCCTTGCTGCTAATGGCAGACGCGTTAATTACGGAGCAACAAGCGATCATTGAAGCTAACAGCAAGGATTTGCAGCGTGGGAAAGAGCTAGGCACTAGCGCATCTCTACTAGACCGATTGGCGTTAAACGAAACGCGCATTGCGGCGATGGCCGAAGGTCTTCGTCAAATCGCTGAGCTTCCTGATCCAATCGGAGATACGCTTGAATCATTTGATCGCCCTAATGGTCTGCGCATTCGCAAAATCCGTGTACCCCTCGGCGTTATCGGCATTATTTATGAAGCTAGACCGAATGTCACCGTAGATGCGGCAGGTCTTTGTCTCAAAACAGGCAACGCTGTTGTGCTCCGTGGCGGATCTTCAGCCCTATTTTCGAATGAGAAAATTGTGGAGGTACTGCATACAGCTTTAGAGCGTTCTGACCTTCCGGCAGATGCCTTGCAATTAATCCTAAGCGCAGATCGCAGCTCCGTCGATGAAATGCTGAAGCTGAATGGCCTCATTGACGTGCTAATTCCGCGTGGTGGACACTCGCTTATTCAAAATGTTGTCAATAACGCGTCCGTCCCAGTCATTGAAACAGGTGCAGGGGTGTGTCATACTTTTATAGATCAAAGTGCACAGCTCGATATGGCGATTCGAATCGGGATTAATGCGAAGGCACAACGTCCTTCTGTTTGTAATAGTATGGAGACTTTGCTTGTACACGAAGCCATTGCGGATAAGCATTTAGCTGCGATTGCCGATGCCTTCCAAGGCGTTCATGTTGAGCTGCGTGGTGACGAGCGTTCAAGAGCTTTGGTACCAAGTATGCTGGTAGCTGAACAAGCCGATTGGGGTACGGAGTACGGGGATTATATTTTATCCATCAAAGTTGTTAAAGATCTAGATGAAGCGCTAGCTCACATTCGTGCTTACGGTACGATGCACTCCGAATGTATTGTGACGGAAGATGCTGCTAATGCTGAGAAATTCCTGCAAGAAGTAGATGCTGCTGCTGTTTATCATAATGCTTCGACACGTTTCACGGATGGATTTGAGTTTGGCTTTGGCGCGGAGATTGGTATCTCCACTCAGAAGCTTCATTCACGTGGCCCAATGGGTCTGCCTGCTTTGACCTCGACCAAATACCGTGTCTATGGAACCGGACAAATACGCGAATAAACCTTAAGAGGAGGAACAACGGATGTCAATCCTGTTATCGCAAGCTAAAATTGCTTTTGTAGGCGCAGGCTCMATGGCTGAAGCCATCGTCCGCGGACTCATTCAGACGAAAGTCGCGAATCCGCAAAACGTTTATATGATGAATCGCTCCAATCAGGATCGCTTGGCGTTTTTATGCTCCGAATATGGCGTTCAAGCCACTTCAGATCAAGCGACGAAAAACACAATTATTCAAGAAGCCGACGTTGTTGTTCTCTGTATGAAGCCTAAAGATGTGGAAGCTTCATTTGCAGAGCTTGGGCCGCTTCTGAGCGAGCGTCAGCTGTTAATTTCCGTCATTGCAGGCCTTTCCATCGAGAAATCGGAAAGACTATTGCAAACCAATGCGCCAATTGTGCGTACAATGCCAAATACTTCCTCCACCATCGGATTAGGCGCAACAGGAATGAGCTTCTCGTCTAAGGTTAATGATACATTCAAGCAGTTTGCCATCCAAATGTTTGAAGCGGTTGGGACTGTTACGATTGTAGAAGAAGATAAGCTTGAAATCCTTACTGGCATTTCCGGAAGTGGCCCTGCCTACGTGTACTATCTCATGGAAGCGATGATTAAAGCGGGCATCGAAGGCGGCTTAACCGCAGAAGATGCGAATCAATTAACGCTCCAAACGGTGCTCGGCGCTGCACACATGGTACAAAATACGATGGAGCACCCTGCGGAATTACGCCGCAAAGTGACATCCCCTAACGGAGCTACGCATGCTGCTATWCAAGCTTTGGATCGCTATCAGTTCGATGAAGCTATCCATCAAGCTGTGTTGCATTGCGCCGCTCGTACGAAGGAAATGGGCGAACAAATTGCCGCTACCAGCACTGTTGGCAAATCAGTTTAAGCCGTTTCTGTGAAACAAGTGGAACATAAGTGAAGTGATTCTAGTGAAGCAGGTGAAAGTTCGTTATGAGTTCATATTGTTTAGCAACGTATCGGAGTTTCGATGAGAAAGCCGATTTTCATAAAAAAGCAACAAGCATCGCAGTTGGTCTCACCGTTGGTAGCTGGACGGAACTGCCTGAGGCTCAGAAAGCTTCTATGGAGAAGCATTTGGGTAAAGTCGTTTCCGTTGAAGTCCACGAGCCTTCTGCAGGAGAACCCGCTTCCAACCGCTATGCGGACATCACCATCGCATACCCCGATGTCAACTATAGTCGGGATATCCCCGCGTTGTTAGTGACTGTTTTCGGCAAGCTGTCTATGGATGGCAAAATCAAACTGATCGACCTTGCCTTCTCTGCTGATTTCCTGGCTGGGTTCCMCGGCCCGAAATTCGGGATGCAAGGCGTTCGTAATCTTCTAGGCGTGCATGATCGTCCGCTTCTGATGAGCATCTTCAAATCCGTTGTCGGGTATGAATTGCCAGCCTTGCGTGAGCAGTTCTACTTACAAGCGGCTGGTGGCGTCGATCTCATCAAGGATGACGAGATTTTATTCGAAAATCCGTTAACGCCCATGGAGAAACGCATTGCGATTTGTCTTGAAGCAGCTGAACAAGCCACGAAGGAAACGGGTCAAAAGCTGCTCTATGCGGTTAATTTGACAGGATCAACATCCAAACTAGCTTCCCAAGCCAAAAAAGCCATCGCAGCTGGTGCCAATGCGTTGCTTTTCAATGTGTTGGCATACGGTTTCGATGTTCTGCATGAATTAAGCTCGGATCCCGACATTAACATTCCAATCATGGCACATCCTGCCTTGGCTGGAGCAACCTATCCGTCGCCACACTACGGTATCTCGCCTTCTGTTCTACTAGGCAAATTAATGCGTCTTGCTGGTGCTGATTTGGTATTATTCCCTTCCCCATACGGCTCCGTTGTGATGCCAAAGGAAGAGAATTTGGCCATTAAGCATGTGCTGTTAACGCAGGATTTACGTAAAGATTATACGTATCAAGCACCGACTGATGTACAATTAACATTAGCACCAAGCTTCCCGGTTCCTTCCGCGGGTATTCATCCTGGTCTAGTTCCGCTCATTTTGCGTGATTTCGGACAGGATGTTATCGTGAACGCCGGAGGCGGCATCCACGGTCACCCGATGGGAACGATTGCTGGGGGACAAGCTTTCCGCCAAGCGATTGATGCGACTTTACAAGGCACAACATTACGCGAGTACGCCTTAACACATCCAGAGCTACAATCTGCTATTGACACATGGGGGATTAGAGAATGAGCAAGGAACGCATTATCTTTTGTGACTTTGACGGTACAATCACCGTTAACGATAACATTGTAGCGATTATGAAGCACTTCAATCCTGAAGGTTGGGAAGCCATCGTCGAGCAGATTGTTACACAGCAAATATCCATTCGTGAAGGTGTTGGYGGGATGTTCGATCTGCTGCCTACCTCGCGTAAGGATGAGATTGTCGATTATGCGATCAACAATGCTAGAATCCGGGATGGTTTTGAAGAATTTGTCTCCTACTGTAAGGAGCAAGGGATTACACTTTTGATCACAAGCGGAGGCATTGATTTCTTTATTTATCCCTTGCTTCGTGCGTTTGCGATTCCAGAGAATCATATTTATTGCAATGCCAGCTCATTCGAAGGGGAAACCATCGAGATTCTATGGCCGAATCCATGTGATGCCCATTGTCAAACCGACTGCGGGATGTGCAAAACAAGCATTATTCGTTCCTACGATCCCGAGCGCTATGAGCGGATTATTATCGGAGACAGCATCACCGATTTTGAAGGTGCTAAGCTAGTGGATACGATTTTTGCCAGATCTCATCTCATTGAGCGTTGTGATCAACTTGGCTATGCGTACCACCCTTTCGAAACGTTCTTCGATATCATTAAGCAATTGGAGGCTGAACCCGTCAAATGAGTATTTTACTAGAAGAAAAACAGCGTGCCTTCGCTGAGTTACGAGACATCAAAGCAAATCTAGCAGCGCGTGGATGGTTTCCTGCGACTAGCGGCAACTTATCCATTYGTGTTGGCGGCTTTGAGCCGAGTGCTTTCACCTTCGCAATCACGTCTAGCGGTAGAGATAAATCCGTCCAAACGCCTGAGGATTTCCTTCTCGTCAATGAGAAAGGTTTGCCGACGGAAGCTACTAGCCTTAAACCATCTGCGGAAACCTTGATCCATAGTGAGATTTATCGCTTAACAGGCGCTGGCGCCATTTTCCACGTGCACACGATCTTCAATAACTTAGCTTCCGAGCTGTATGGAGAACGTGGTAGCATTCCAGTTGATGGCGTTGAGTTGATCAAAGCGTTCAACATTTGGGATGAGGAAGCACAGATCGAGATTCCGATTCTGCCCAACTATGCAGAAATCCCGCGTATCGCAGAACTAGTCGAAGGCGCGATTGTACCTCGTATTCCAGGCATCGTACTTCGCAAACATGGCATCTACGCTTGGGGCGCCAATGCCTTTGAAGCGAAACGTCACCTCGAAGCATTCGAATTCTTGTTCGAATATGTGTACCGTTTGCATTTGCTGAAAAAGTAATCTAATCCACGTGTAGCCGCGGTGCGGACTTTCTAGTTTGCAGTTACGGAACGTGGTTCTGCTATTTTCTTGAAAAGACCCTATTACTTAAAGTTGTGGAACGTCAGTCCGCTATTTCTTTAATTTCAGCGCATTTCTTGCGTTTGTGGCGAAATAGAGGAACCTGGTTTCGCAACTTTTTTATTTGGCTATTTTTATGCAAATAGCGTCCTCTCGTTCCATATCTTTATGGCGGGAAAGCGGAGTTGAAGTTTGTGGGTCGGAGGCAATGTTATCAGGTTAGATAATATGGTGGCATTTCGGCAGATGAGCTATTGATAGCGTAGGCGGGATACTGTGGACTTGGGGTAGCTAATGGTTGTTGTAGGCGTGGAGACAAAGTAGCTTAACGGCAGGGTTGTCGTAGCTATGCGGTTTTTGAGCATGTTTGCACTTGGCTGGGTGCTGGTAGCCAGGGCTCTTCAGGAGAGCTGTGAGACAACGCGTAGTTTTATAGTGATCGCACACACTCTCACTCTCACTCTCACTCTCACTCTCACTCTCACTCTCACTCTCACTCTCACTCTCACTCTCACCTCTCCACTTCCTCTTCCCTATCTCAAAAATGCAAAAATACAACCTTTTCTACTTATTTAGGATCGAAATTAGTAAATGCGTGCAAATAGGCAACCTTTTTAAGGTCTTCCAGGCAAATCTCCTGAAATCACTCCCATTTGATGCCTATTTGCATCAATTTCCAATAAATGTGGGCAGAACCCATTTGTAAAATGCTCTTTTGCATTTTTGACAGGCTAGGTGACTTGCTACGTTACTCCACTTTTCCCCATTTTCATCTCTTTATCGTTATACTCACCAATAACTAGCATAACACTCATAACTCCACATTACAGTCAGTCCTCATTACACAATAATCATAATGGGGGGGGAGAATTGCGGGGCTGGGCGCGGGGTTAGCACCATACGTCGGTGACACAACGCGCGCCCAGGATTCGCGCGCGTTGGCAAATACACAGAGAAGCAGCAAAAAAACGCCCATTTCCTCTCCCTTTCGGAGTGAAAAATGGGCGTTTCCTTATCGCGACTGTCGAAACCGCTGCGAGTATTCCTTGGCCTGATCTACTGTCGAGACGCGATTGCGACTCCAATCCAGTAAAATCCGATCAATATACCGGAAATGGACTTTCCMAGCAAACACAGCTTCCTTCAAAGCTGTCATGATCAACTCTTCTTTGTACATGTCTTTGTCCAGCCAATTGCTGATCGTTTCCAGCTCCATTGGCGTTAGCGGTCTAGCGAATTCATTTTCGATCGTTGTATAAATGTTCTTCACGCGCTCATCGCTAGGTGCATGCGTAATCGCCGCCAAATCTGCTAACTCTTGCAGTTGCTGCTCTGCCACGCGTTTTGCTAATTTCTTATAAAGCGGCGTCAGATTATACTGCTCGCTGCGAAACCCTGTTGTTTCGTGCGTTTCCTCATCGATTGTGATAAATTGCTCACGAATCAGCTTCTGCACACTAGCAATAACGACATCTGGTGACGCCGACATCCGCTCCTGGATTTCATCCAGCGTCGGGAATGTGTTCCTATCCTTTTCAACAAAAGATATGAAATGAATCAGTGTCATGACGTCAACTTCACTCAAAAGCAGTGCGCGATAATGCTTGAGCAATAAACTCGGTACCGCGACACTCCCCTCCAGGAAGCTATTCATTAGGATCGCTTCGACCTTCATCTGTGTATTCGATTGCGTACTCATACGTCTTTCCCCTTTCTCCCCATGGACAATGCCACTATTTAAGGGTATAGACGGTATAACAAACGTGGGAATGGAATGGTTTCACGCACATGATCCAAACCGCAAATCCAAGCAACCGTGCGCTCTAAGCCTAAACCGAAACCGGAATGCGGCACCGTTCCATATTTGCGAAGATCCAAATACCATTGATACGCCTCTTGAGAAAGCTCGTGCTCCTTGAAGCGCTGTTCCATCAATTCAGGGTCATCAATCCGTTGACTTCCCCCAATAATTTCTCCATAGCCCTCTGGCGCGATCATATCGGCACACAGCACGACTTCCGGACGGTTTGGATCTGGTTTCATATAGAAAGCCTTAATCTCCGTTGGCCAGTGGGTGATAAACACCGGTGTTTCGTACTGAGCTGCAATCGCTGTTTCATGCGGAGCTCCGAAATCTTCGCCCCATTCGAATTCATGCCCATTCTTTTGCAAATAGTCAACAGCCTCATCGTACGTGATACGTGGGAAGCTGCCTTTTATTTTCTCCAGCTTCGATGTATCCCGCTCCAACGTTTCAAGTTCAGCCTGGCAATTGGCCAAGACCGTCTGCACGATATGAGATACGAATTGCTCCTGCACCTCAAGGTTCTCTAGGTGATCCACGAACGCCATCTCCGGCTCGATCATCCAGAACTCGATGAGATGTCTCCGTGTCTTGGATTTCTCTGCACGGAAGGTAGGACCGAAGGAATAAACGCGGCCTAGTGCCATCGCAGCTGCTTCCATGTATAACTGTCCGCTTTGCGTCAAGAAGGCATCTTCATCGAAATATTTTGTGTGAAACAAGTTCGTCGTGCCTTCGCAAGAGGATGGTGTCAAAATTGGCGGATCCACCAAATGAAACCCTCTATCATTGAAGAACGCTTGAACCGCTTTGATAATTTCTGCGCGAATCACAAGTACCGCACGCTGACGCGGGCTACGAATCCACAAGTGACGATTGTCCATTAGGAAATCAACGCCATGTTCCTTCGGTGTAATCGGATATTCTTCGGTGATTTGAATGATTTCTACGCCAGTCACGTCGAGTTCGAAACCGCTTTTGGAGCGAGTGTCTTCTTTTACATTTCCCGTTATGTATAAGGAGCTCTCTTGGGTTAGCTTAGAAGCTGCCTCCCACACCTCTTCACTCACTTCGCTTTTAACAACAACACCTTGTATATATCCCGAACCGTCACGAAGCTGCAAAAACTGAATTTTACCACTTGAGCGTTTCTTGTTAAGCCAACAGCCGATAGTAACGGACTCGCCGACATGATGTTTCACTTCACCTATTGTACTTTTCATTTACATTTCCTTCCTCTCTACTTACTGAGATTCCATTCTATTGTACACTATTTCATGATTTCAACGAAACCATCAACGGGGCAACGATTGCACGAGTTCGTATGTATCTTGGGCGATGACCCATTCCTCATTGGTCGGAACCACCAGAACTTCAACCCGTGAACCAAGCTTCGTAATTCGCTTTTCTATCCCTCTACCATGCAGGTTCGCTTCTTCATCAAAATCAACCCCAAGGAAGCTCAAGCCCTCGCATACCGCTTTACGCAGCGGCGCGGAATTCTMGCCTACGCCTGCGGTAAACATGATCGCATCGACGCCATTCATCGCCGCGGCGTAAGCCCCGATATATTTGCGCAGCCGATACGCATACATTTCAAAAGCCAAGGTAGCGTTCTTATCGCCCGCTTCCACAGCTTCCATGATCTCGCGCATGTCGCTGGAGATCCCTGAAATCGCCTGCAGGCCGCTATGCTTATTCAGCATGGAGCTCACCTCGCCGATCGTCAAATCCTCCTTGCCCATCACATAGGGCACGATGGCCGGATCCAGATCGCCGCTGCGCGTGCCCATCATCAGACCTTCGAGCGGGGTCATTCCCATGCTCGTGTCAACTGACTGGCCGCCCCATACAGCGGCGCAGGAAGCGCCATTACCTATGTGACAGGTAATGAGCTTCAACTGCTCCAGCGGGCGTCCTAGGAAGGCAGCGGCACGCTCGCTCACGTACTTGTGCGACGTACCGTGGAAACCATAGCGGCGCACCTTGTGCTTCCGGTAGAGTGCCATCGGCACCGGATACAGGTAGGCTCTCGCCGGCATCGTCTGATGGAAGGCAGTGTCGAAGACGACAGCCTGCGGCACGCCAGGCATGTTCACTTCCACCGCCGAGATGCCAAGCATATGCGCCGGGTTGTGCAGCGGCGCCAAATCGAAGAGACGCCGAATCTCCTTCTTCACCTCGTCCGTGACGAGGACGGAGCTCTTGAAGGATTCGCCGCCGTGGACGACACGGTGGCCAACAGCATCAATCTGTGAGATGGCGGTCAACACGCCATGCTCCGGATGGACAAGTACATCCAGCACTCTGCGGATGGCTGTTGTATGCTCTAGAATTTCATCCACCTTGTGAAATTCGGGTTTGCCCGCTGGTTCGTGCAAAAGGATAGCGGTATCCATCCCAATGCGTTCTACTCTACCCTTGGCCAGTACAGTTGCATTTTCCATATCATACAATTGATATTTCACTGATGAACTGCCAGCATTTATAACCAGAATATTCATAGTCGGTCACCATCCTTGTCGTAACGGAAGAAACCTTCTCCCGTCTTCGCGCCAAGATGCCCTGCACGTACCATTTGTTTCAGCAAATACGAAGGCCGGTATTTGATATCGCCATATTCACGGAACATGCCCTCTAGCGCAGCCAATACGGCATCCAGCCCGAACCGATCACACATCTCCAATGGACCATGCTTGAAATCATAGCCGATACGCATGGCTTGATCGATATCTTCCGCAGAGGCGACACCTTCGGATAAAGTATGCAGCGCCTCGTTAATCAATGTACAGATCAATCTCGTCGTTATGTAGCCAGGCGATTCATTGACTTTGATACTCTTTTTGGTGAGTACATCGTCAACAAACTGACGTGTAAGATTATAAGTCTCGTCCGACGTTTTCATCGCCCGTACGATTTCAACAAGATTCACTTTGGCAACCGGATGTAGAAAATGCAAACCAATAACACGCTCTGGATGCGTCGTGATGGCTGCAATCTCCGTAACACTTAATGTAGAAGTATTCGTTGCTAGTATGATTTGAGGCGAGCATATTTGATTGAGCTGGAAAAAGACATGCTTTTTCGCATTCAAATCCTCTGAAATCGTTTCAATGACAAGCTCGCAGGAAGCCATGTCCTGAATCGAGTTAGCTCTTTTAATTTTCGAAAGGATGGATTTCTTCTCCGCTTCCGTCAAAGCCCAACGCTCAATTTGCTTATCTAAACTGACCATTATAAGCTCAAACGCTCGGTCTAGCTTTTCTGTTGTTTTCTCAGCAAGAATGACATCAAGACCACGCGCGGCCAGCATTTCGGAAATACCCTGCCCCATCGTCCCTCCGCCAATGACACCTATCGTTCTAAACATCATAGCTTGTTTCTCCTTCTTCCGGACTTCTGCCTTCCTCTATAATTATATGTATCTTGCATACGTGTAGTAAAGCCAAGAACCGTTGACCTAATTGGCCAACGGTCATTATTATGCACTTTGTGACACAGAAGCGTCAAATAATGTACGAAAAGTATCACCTGAGAGTACTTCTTCCTTCATCAGAATAGCGAAAGAGTGCTCAAACACACTACGTTGCTCATCTAACATTTTCTTCGTACGCAGCATTAACGCATCCAGGATGGCAGCATTTTCTTTCATCAACTGTTCCTTCGTCACCATCTCACGATCAATAATACCTAAGCTGGTAAGTCCGGCATCCATCATGTTACGAACCATGGAAAGCGATTGTTCGAAATCGTTGCGAGACCCCGTACTGCGACCTCCGTAAATCATTTCTTCCGCAGCCGCTCCACCAAGGGCAATCATGATCTGATCTTCGATATAATTTTTCGTATATAAATAATGATCTTGCGGCGGATTATGTCGTACATACCCAAGCGCTTTACCACGCGGACTCACTGTGACCTGGGAAACAGATCCCGGACGAACAAGCTCTGCAATAATAGCATGGCCTAATTCATGATAAGCCACACGTTCTTTCTCATCATTCGCTGTTTCTTTATCTGTTCGTTCACCCATCATTACCTTATCAATCGCCGATGCCAAATGAGTCTGCTCAATCGCTGGGCTATCCTCACGCATCGCATAAATAGCAGCTTCATTCAGCACACCTTCGAGCTGCGCACCTGAGAAACCAAAGGTTTGATCAGCCGTTTGCTCCAACGTAACACCTTCAGCTAACGGTTTATTTTTTGCATGGATATGCAGAATAGCTAAGCGACCTTTTTTATCTGGCAGATCAACCTCGATATGCCGGTCAAAACGCCCAGGCCGCAGCAAAGCACTATCGAGCATTTCCTTCCGATTCGTCGCTGCAATGATAAGAATTCGTGGCGCTTCATTCGTATGAATACCATCCATTTCGGTTAACAGCTGATTCAATGTTTGGTCATACTCRCGCTGTTGTCCGCCTTCTCTTTTACCACCTATCACATCGATCTCATCAATAAAAATAATGGCATTATCCTTGCCCTCTTTAATAGCACGAGCCCTGGCATCTTTAAATAAATCACGTACTCGGCTTGCACCGACACCTACATACATCTCGACAAACTCACTACCTGAAGCAGCCATATAAACGGAGTTGGTGTAATGTGCAGATGCTTTCGCCATCAATGTTTTACCCGTCCCTGGAGGACCTGTTAGCAACAAACCTTTTAGAGGACGAATACCCAGCTTCTTAATTTCCTCATGCTTTATCAAGAAATCAAGTGCTTCCATCAATTCTTTCTTCGCCCGATCCTGTCCGCCAATTTCATCAAAGGTAAGGAAAGAAGGCGTGCGATTCTTGCTTTTCCGATCTCCTCCGCCTGCAGCAGCTCCGATACCGCCGCGGGTTTTCATCATATATAGTAACGAACCGCCAAGCACACTCACGAATAAGATGGGTAACACATTCACACCTTGAAAAGCTAAGAACACCAGAAGAACAGGAATAAATCCAATCCCAATTTCTTTATATATTTTACTCATTCGGCCACACTCCAATCTGGGAGATTCTTGGCAGCATGATAAATTTCGTCGCATCACCATCTGTTAATCGAATATAAACATTTTTCTCGTCCATTTCGCTGTCCACGTTCATTGTGGGCACACCATTTGCATACTTCTGTAAAGTTGCTGGTATATCCGCATAGTGCTTCGTTTCCATCGCTTGAGCGACCTCAAATAACGCTTTAGACCACCATTGATCCAGCTTGTCCGAGGATTGATTCTTTATTGTTATATTTACCGTACGCTTCCCGATAATCGATGAGCCTTCCTCTTTAATTAATTCAACAACTTGTCGTAAATTAGCGTCAGGCTTCAAAGTCAACTCAACATCCACTTGATTCGAGGAAAGTTTCATATTTGAATTCGTTACACCCGGTACCGTATTAATTATATGTGATAATGGATTTTCCATCGCAAAGCTTGTATAGGCGAACCAGCCTCCAAAAAGTACTCCAGCCGATATAATCACGCTCAAAATAACAGGTAAAACGCGTAGCTTCATCTTCATAGGTAGGMATCCACCTTTCTGTTAATGATAGTTTTGTATGCCTCGAAAGCAATACGTTAAGTATATCACTACATATACACGATATGCCTTATGTAAACAGTGGAAACACAAGAAAGTCATCATCATCGTCTAAAATACAATAAAAAAACTCAACCTTCTTATTGAAGGCTGAGCCGATACGTATCCAGATAAGTACCATCTTTGAAAGTGTAGTAATCATAGAAATACCGMGTACCTCTATCTTCCTTCGTCTTATAAAATACTTCCCACACATAGTCATTTCCTAATTTGCCTGGTATGGCTCGCTCAATTTCACTGCTCGGCGCCTTTTTMAATACAGCAGCGCGGGCTTGCTCTTCAGTGAAGGCTTCCTCCGCCATTTCCGTATGAACATCTTCCGCTGATACCCAAGCAATTAAACGCTGTCCTAGCTTGTTCTCCCCATAAACAATCTGAAACGGCTCATCACCGTAGAAAAAATCCACTTTTGATGCCTTTGTCATCATACTTCCGACATAGGCTTTTTCAACAGCTACACGTTTCTCATCCCAGTGTTCGTTCTGCACATTCAGGTAGAATCGGCTAAACACGACACCCAGCGTTGCTACAATAAAAACGCCAAGTGTGATCGTTCGCTTCGCATTCATAACTGCCGCGCACCTCCTCAAAACCACTTACTTTGCCGAAGCATTAACCTTTTAGTCGATCAAAACAACTTTCAAATTCACGCTTAATTTTCTCTTCATCTAAAGTAAGACACTCACCTTTACGGACGATCCACTTCCCATCCACGCACACATCAACGACATCTTTCGCACACGCGGAGTACACAATGTGGGAAACGAAGTCTGTCTTCGGAAGAAAATGAGGCTGATCAATATCCAGTCCGATGAAGTCTGCTTTCATGCCAGGCTCAAGTAAACCGACATCCTCCAGCCAAATGGATTCTGCTCCCATCCGAGTTCCAAGCAACAAGGCTTCTTTCGCAGGAATCGCTAATGGATCACCAGTTACTCCTTTATGTATAAGAGCTGCCAATCGCATTTCCTCGAACATGTCCAAATTGTTATTGGATGCCGCTCCGTCTGTACCTAAAGAAACTTTAACGCCAGCACGTAATAATTCTGGAAGACGGGCTACACCGCTCGCAAGCTTGAGATTGCTGCCTGGATTGTGAGACACACGTACATCATATTGTTTGAGAATAGCTATTTCTTCATCGTTCAAATGAACACCATGCGCAACAAGCGTTGGGCGAGTGAACACGCCTAGCTTTTCCAAATGCGCCACAGGTCTAGCGCCATACTGTTCAACATTGGCTTCAACTTCACGGCGTGTTTCCGACATGTGCGTATGTATTGGAAGATTTAGATCATGTGCAGCTTGTACAATACGCTCGATATAATCTRGCGGACATGTGTAAGGGGCATGAGGAGACATCATCGTAGTAATTCTACCATCCGCCTTACCATGCCAGTTCTTTGCAAATTCAGTAGCTTCAATCAGCTTAGCTGTTTGCACATCTGGCGGACACAAACCGATCACACCGCGGGTCAAGACGCCGCGCATCCCCGATTCCTCAACCGCTAAGGCAACTTCATTCATATGGTCATACATATCGACAAATGTCGTTGTGCCGCCTTTGATCATTTCAAGGATCGACAACCGCGTTCCCCATTTGACATCCTGCGAAGTAAATTTCCCTTCCATTGGCCACATTTTTTCCTCTAACCATACTTGCAGTGCTAAGTCGTCACCATAACCGCGGAGCAATGACATCGCAGCATGTCCATGTGTATTCACAAGTCCAGGCATGTACAGCTTATTCGTTCCGTCAATCACTTCATCGTAATTGTCTAACGGTTCAGGTACTTCAGTCCCAATGTATGTAATCTGACTGCCTTCAATAACCATGCAGCCCTTGATCGATGTTTTGTCTTCCTTATTAGAAATAAAAATACCATTTGAAATTAATGTTTTTTTCATAGTAAAAAACCCTCTCTATGCTCATTCTATAAACAACTACTGCTCCATAAACTTTACATCTTCATGCCTCTAAAATCAAGGTAAGCAAAAGCTATTCACTTCATGTTAAGAAATTGTAAATATTCACGGAATTTTCGTTGCGTTTGACCTTATGAGTATGATACTTTATTCATTGTGAGTTTTTTCTACAATTTGGTCAAACTCGATCCACAAATTCGTTMAAAAACTTGTACATATAGTAAAAATTAGGAGGATTCTATGACAACGTTATTCACCAGAAAGAACGAAGTCGATTTCTTGCAACTTCTTATCCGTGCTGCAGAGAACGCCTTGCAAACTGCTCAACTGTTTCGCACTGCCATGATGGGTGATAAGCCACCAATTGAGTATGTAACAGCGATTCATGATCTTGAGCATGCAGGAGACTCGATCACACATGACATTTTCAGAGGTTTGAACAAAGTCTTTATCACTCCTATTGATCGAGAAGATATCATGGTTCTTGCATCCAAGGTTGATGATGTTACCGATGGTATTGAGGCTACGATTGCTCGTTTCGACTATTTAAATGTTTCTCATACGGATACCTACATGAAAGATTTTTCTGGTGTAATCGTAGACTCCTGTCAACATATGCTAGATGCTTTCAAGCTTTTAGCCAAGAAAAAATATATGCAAATTCCAGAACACACTGTGGCTATAAATAAGTTAGAGAATGATGGAGATCGTTTGATGCGCGAAGGAATTCGTCAAATTTTTATCACGCGCAAAGATCCGTACGAAGATTTTAAACTCAAAGAAATTTACGAGCGTCTTGAAGAAACAACCGATGCTTGTGAAGATGTTGCCAACATTCTTGACAGTGTAGTACTTCGCTACTCCTAAGACACAACATGTCTCTGTGTACGAAGAAAGTTTTCCACTTGGAAAACGCTAGGAGGAACTCATGCTAACTTATTTGATCATTATCGTTGCTCTAGCCCTGCTATTCGACTTCATCAATGGATTCCACGATACAGCTAATGCGATTGCTACTTCCATTTCTACGCGAGCATTGAGCCCGCGAGTCGCCATTTTCATGGCTGCTTCACTCAACTTTGTTGGTGCCATGGTTTCATCGGAAGTAGCCAAAACAGTAGGCGGAAGTATTGCCAATCCTGCGAAGATTGAAAATGGGGTTGAAGTCGTGATTGCAGCCTTGCTTGCAGCAATCATCTGGAACTTACTTACATGGTATTTGTCCATCCCATCTTCGTCCTCCCACACATTGCTTGGTGCCTTAGCCGGTGCTGTAATTGCAGGTGCTGGTTTCAATGGCGTTAACTGGAGTGGTTTCACGCAAATTATTATCATTCTCATTTTATCGCCGATTATAGCATTCGTTCTAGGGTATCTCATTATGGTATTGATCAAAAATATCGTGCTGTGGTCAGGGAATACCTCCAGATCTAAGCTAAATCGTGGTTTTCGTACGTTACAAATCCTATCCGCCGGATTACTTTCCTATTCACATGGTGGTAACGATGCTCAGAAAGCGATGGGCATTATCGTATTTGGTCTCGTTGCGGCTGGTGTGCAAGATGATTTGAATGTACCCATCTGGGTTAAAATTGCTGCCGCACTTGCTATGGGACTTGGAACATCGATTGGTGGATGGCGTATTATTAAAACCGTTTCAGGTAAAATTGTTAAAATTGAACCGATTAACGGTTTCGCTGCCGACTTGACGTCTTCAATTGTCATTCAAATCTCAACCTTCATTGGTAAACCATTATCAACGACACATGTTATTTCCTCAGCGATCATCGGGACAGGCAGTGTCTTGCGTTTCCATGAAGTACAATGGGGCACGGTAGGACGAATGTTAATCACTTGGGTTATTACCATTCCAATCTCGATGGTCCTTGCTTACACGCTGTACTTTGCGATATTCCGTTTAATCATGTAATGAGAAACAAAGGCACGACCCGCTGAAACTGCGCGGGTCGTGCCTTTTTCGTTCTAATCGAGATAATAGGCTAAACTTTGAAGCTCGGTCGTAAAATCCGCATAGTGAACGCGCACATCCGGCGGCACCTTGATGATGACTGGAGCAAAGTTCAAGATCGCTTCAATCCCACAAGCAACGAATTCATTCGCTACATTTTGTGCTTCAGCCGCGGGAACGGTAATAATACCGATTCGCACACCAAGCTCAGACATAACCGACTTCATTTTATCCATGGGGAGCACAACCAAGTTATTAATCACTTCGCCTATCTTAGAAGGCATGGCATCGAATAAAGCTACAATTTTCATATCATTACGTAAGTACGTATTATAATTGCAAAGTGCTCTGCCTAAATTTCCTGCGCMAACGAGTGCAACTTGAATATGTCGATCTAATTTAAGAATCTGCCGAATTTTCTCTATCAAATAATTGATATCATAGCCTATTCCTTTTTTGCCAAACTCGCCAAAATAAGCTAAGTCCTTCCGAATTTGAGCAGGATTCAGATCTAACTTCTGACCTAAATCCTGAGAAGACACCGTGGAAACATTGTTCATTTGCAACTCGTTTAGATAGCGTAAATAGATAGGTAATCTGCGGACAACAGCTTCTGAAATTTTTTGTGTTTTCACGTTCTTAAGCTCCTCCCATCCATTGCTCAATCCTCGGCAGCATTTGTTCGCAGGTCATGTGCTCGATCTTCGGACCAGGCAACGAATAGAGGAAGTGCTTGCCATAATACGTTTCAATAACACGTGTATCATAGATAATGACGATCCCTTTGTCTGATGCCCTCCGAACTAATCGACCGAAGCCTTGTTTAAATCGAATAACAGCTTGAGGTACAGAAAATTTCATAAATGGATTCTCATTGCGCTTCTTGATATTCTCACATTTGGCTTCTACAAGCGGGTGATTCGGTGGTTGGAACGGGAGACGAATGATCGCCAGACAACTTAGCGCATCTCCTGGAATATCTACACCTTCCCAGAATGAGCTAGTGCCCAGTAACACGCACATTTTGTTATCTTGGAACATTCGGGTCAACTTACTGCGATTGCCGCTGTCAACACCCTGGCCAAGCACAGTGATGCCATGTGGGCTCAGCTTTTCTTTCATCCCTGCATGTACTAGCTTCAACATCCGATTCGAGGTACATAGAACCAGCATTCGCCCCTTCGTTACCTGAGCCACATCACTCAAAGAGTTGATCAGTGCTTCGATGAACACGGGATCCCCCGCTCCCTTAATCGTTGGGAAATTACGTGGAATGACGACTAATGCTTGCTCACGATAGTTAAATGGAGATGGCAACTGTACTGTTTTCAGCTTACCTGACTCTTCGTCCTCCGGAATGGCTAAACCAAGTTGCTCCGCTGAGTATTGGAACGATTTATTCACTGAAAGCGTTGCAGACGTTAGAATAATGCTGTCTTTCGTTTCAAAGAAATGCTGCTGCAGCAACCCGCTTACATCCGTTGGTACAGAATTCAGCTGTACCGATTTGGCTTTCGCATACGTGCCGGCTTCAATCCAATACACGTACCCTTCGTCTGCCATTTTCATAAAGAAATGCAGCGCATCACGATGGGCATACAACTCTTTCACGGTTCCATTTAGATCGGTGACTAATCCTTGAACACCAAGTCCATCCTGCTGTTCCTTTAGCTCACTCAACAATTTATCCAAAGTTCGCAAAAGCTCATTCGCATTCAGATAAATGTTATCCTCCATAATCAACAGCTCGCGCCAATTTGCAGGCAGTGTCTCCGGTTTCAAACGCAATACATATTGCGAAGTTTCCGATTGCGAAGGATCACTTTTGGAGGAAACCAATTCGTACAGGGCTTCACTTAAACGTTCCCAGTCCTCTTTGATCGAAATAATTTTCGGGAATAGACCATCAATCGTTTGGCTCCATGCCGCTGCTCGCTCTCCCGCCTCATCCGATTTCTGTAATCGGAACCGAAGCATCGGAAGTTGACCGCTGCGATTATCCTTATACAGCCACAATAAGGAATGGTAGAACGCTGATGCATGCAGCTCGATTCCGAGGTGCTTGCTTGCCACTTCTTCAAAGTGATGCGCCTCATCAATTACAAGGTGCTTGTAGGACGGTAGAAGCCGGTTCTCAGCCTTCATATCCGTAAAGAGGAGGGAATGGTTCGTGATGATCACATCTGACGTGTTGGCATCATTACGAGCTCTGTGGTAGAAGCACTTCTTATACCAAGGGCACATGCGGTTTAAACAAGAATCGGTATCACTCGCAACCGAGTACCAGAATTGGGCACCTTTGTTGCCAAAGTGCAGTTCTTCCTCATCCCCATGTTCAGTTTCACTTAGCCAAACGACCATTTGCGCGGCTGTTATTGGGTCTTCTCTGCCATTTTCGTAGTCCCGAGTTGTGAGCTTCGTTTCGAACTTACGAAGGCACAGATAGTGACTTCTTCCTTTGAGGACAGCTGCTTTGAACGGAACAGGAAAAATTTCTTTTAACAAAGGAATATCCCGCTCACGCAGCTGCTCCTGCAAATTTATCGTATGTGTCGAGACGACCACTTTCTTCTCATATTTCAAACCGTAATAGATCGAGGGAATCAAGTATCCCAGTGATTTGCCCGTCCCTGTTCCAGCTTCAATCATCAAATGCTGATCGGCCTCGAGAGACTTCTCCACTTCCAGAATCATTTGATCCTGAGATTCACGATCCTCATACACCTCGAATCGTTGCTGGAGCGCAGATTTCAATCCTTGCTGAAACGCTTGAAAAGAAGCACCTAGCGCTTCAGTGACCTCGAACTCCGTTCGAAGCTCATCTTCATCGCCCCAATCCGTCACATTCAATGTAAATTGACGGAAGTAACGATTCGTATCCATATCCACACTAGTTACTGATTCTTTATATAAACAAATTTCGTCAAGAAACCAGCCCAAATCCGTGTTACCGTTTTCGAAAATTTGGTTCAACCGCTGTACCGTTAAGAG